>JBEKGV010000283.1:0-3336 GCA_050012615.1 Acetobacteraceae bacterium
GTCCTCGGCTGGCCCTTCCCGATCACGATCACGCAGATCGTTCCCATCGTCGCCACGATCGCGATCGGCATCAGGGCCGCCGGATAGCTTCCGGTCTCGTCTTTGATCCATCCGATCATGTAATTGAAGAAGAACGACGACAGATTGCCGAGCGCATTGATCTGCGCGAGCCCCGCGGCGGCCGCGCCGGCGCCCAGCCACTCGGAACATAAAGCCCAGAAGGGGCCTTTGCTGGCATAGGTGCCCGCCGCGATCAGCGTCAGCAGCGGAATGATCGTCCACAGCGAATGCGCCCAGAACGTTACGATCATCGCCACCACCATCCAGGCCAGCGGCAGGGCATTGTGCCACACACGCTCCCCCGTGCGGTCGGAGTTGTGGCCCCACAGCACCATCCACACCGCCGCGATGCCGACGGGGATGGCGTTGACCAGTCCGGTTTCGAAATTGGTCAGGCCGAACGGCTTGATCAACTGCGGCATCCACAATGCGAGCGATGCGGAGGCGCCGGCCGCTCCCGAGTAAACCAGAGCCATGATCAGGACATATTTGTTGGTCATGACTTTCCAGACCGATTGGTGCACGATCCTTGGCGCGCGCATGCGCTCTGTCTGGATGGTGGTGATCAGCCACGCCTGCTGCTCGCGCGTGAGCCAGCGTGCGTCTTTCGGCTGATCGGTCAGCCAGACGAACGAGACAATGCCCATCAGGATCGCGGGCAATGCCTCGATGATGAAGATCCACTGCCAGCCGCCCAGACCGAGAACGCCGTCCATTCCCAGTACCGCGCCGGAGATCGGCGAGCCAATCACGCCGGCGAGGGGAATGCCGACCATGAAAATGCCGACGATCTTGGCGCGGTAAACCGACGGGAACCAATAGGTCAGATACAGAATGACCCCTGGAAAGAACCCGGCCTCGGCCGCACCGAGAAGAAAGCGCAGCACCAGGAAGGAGGTGGGTCCGCCGATCAGCGCGAACGCACCCGACACGAGACCCCAGGTGAGCATGATGCGGGCGATCCATTTGCTCGCGCCAAATCGTTCCAGGGCCAGATTGCTCGGCACTTCCAGAATGAAATAGCCGACGAAGAAGATGCCGGCGCCGAGGCCGTAGGTTTTCGGATCGATCCCGACCGCCTTGTTCATCTGCAGCGCGGCGAACCCGACATTCACCCGATCGATATAGCAAACGACATAAGCGGCGAGCAGAAATGGCATCAGGCGCCACGAAACAGCACGCATCGTCGCTGTTTCAAGGGCATTGTCGGCGGTCGGCGAGGCGGACATCGTTAACTCCCGTAAGTACGTTCCACCAAGCCTGCGCGGCGATCGGCGGCGCGTCAATTCAAGGTTGGCGCGGGGCGGTTCGGGATCGCGTGCGGCTGCAACGAGATCGCTTAAACAATCCAACCGCGACGTGCCTGGCGCAGGTGCCCAAAATCCCGGTCTTGCCGCCACCGCTGCGATTCCGGCATGATGGCGGGGTCTAAAGGGAAAACAACATGGACGCGATCTCGGCCGACCAACATCTGATCCGTGACGAAGAGTCGCTGAACGCGCTGTATGGCGAAATAAGCGCCGGTGCGATCGCCAAGGAAATTGACTACATCCACCCACATTATCGCGCGATGATCGAGGCCTCGCCGTTCCTGGTATTGGCGACCTGCGGGCCCGAGGGACTCGACACCTCGCCGCGCGGCGATCCCGCCGGGTTCGTGCATGTCGTCGACGACAAGACGCTGCTGATCCCGGATCGCCGCGGCAACAATCGCTGCGACAGTCTGCGCAACATCATCCGCGATCCCAGAGTGGCGCTGCTGTTTCTCATTCCCGGCGTTGGCGAAACGTTGCGCGTGAATGGCACCGCGGCGATCTCCACCGATCCCGCGTTGATCGGCCGCTTCCCGTTCCGCGGCACGTTGCCTCGCACCGTCATCGTCGTCACCGCCGAGCGCGTGTATTTCCAATGTCCGAAAGCGCTGGTTCGGTCGGAGCTGTGGAACCCGGCAAAGCTCATCGACCGTAAATCTCTTCCCAGCACCGGCACGATCATCGCCGACATCACGAAAGGCAAACTGGGCGGCCCGGAATATGACCGCGCATATCCGGAGCGGCTGCGCGCCACGATTTACTGAACCGGCGACAAGGGAAACGTTCATGACCTCAAGAAGAGGTTTGCTCTCCGCCGCCGCAGGGCTCGTGTTCTGCGGCTGCTGCCTGTCGGCGCGTGCGCCGGCTCAAACCCAATCGACGCGAAGACGTCCGGTGGTCGTGCGCGGCAAACATGTCAAGACTGTCGACGTGCACGCGCATTGCATCTTCCGAGAGGCCGCCGAACTGGTACCCAATGGCGGCCCCTTGCATGCCCCAAAGATCCGCAATTCGGACGAAGCGTATATCGTGATCGACGAGCGGCTCAAGGCAATGGACGACATGGCCATCGAGATGGAGGTCCTGTCGATCAATCCGTTCTGGTTTGGGCTCGATCGCGATCTCGCCGCGAAAATTGTGCAAATGCAGAACGAAAAGCTCGCGCAGCTTTGCGCCGCGAAGCCGGACCGGTTCGCGGCGTTCGCCTCGCTGACGTTGCAGGATCCCGAGCTCGCGGTGCGGGAACTCGAGACCGCGATGAAGCAGCAAGGTCTGAAGGGGGCCGCCATCGGCGATCGCGTCCCGGGGGCGGAGTTCTCCGATCCGAAATTCCATCCCGTCTGGGCCAAGGCGGAGGAACTCGGCGCGGTGCTGTTCATCCATCCGGAGGGCATCCCGGAACTGAACGATCGGCTCAAAGGCAACGGCTGGCTGGCCAATACGATCGGCAATCCGTTGAGCACGACGATCGCTCTGCAGCACCTGATCTTCGAGGGCACCCTGGATCGGTATCCGGGACTTAAGATCGTCGCCGCTCACGGCGGCGGGTATCTCGCGTCTTACGCTCCGCGGTCGGACCATGCGTGCTTTGTCGCGCCGTCGTTCTGCGATCCGAAGATCAAGTTGAATCGGGAACCGACGGAGTATCTCAACCAGCTTTACTTCGATGCGCTGGTGTTCACGCCGGAAGCATTGCGTCACCTCGTCGCCCAGGTGGGGGCGAGCCAGGTGATGCTGGGGAGCGATCATCCTTACGTGTGGGAGCAGCATCCGGTGGATCCCGTGCTCGCCACCGCGTCGCTGAACGACGCGCAAAAGATCGCGATATTGGGTGGCAACGCGGCGCGGCTGTTCAAATTGAAGACGTGATGGTCGTACCCGGAATAGCGTTCGCACTGGTTGGTGCATTGCTGCCAGCCGGCGAGATATTTGCTCAGAACGCGGCCCAGTGTGTGATGCAATG
>JBEKGV010000283.1:3347-9424 GCA_050012615.1 Acetobacteraceae bacterium
ACCGGTTCGACGCCATGGACGAGGCGGCCCGGCATTGCCGGGAGCAGAAGGGCGGCGCTTGCGCGAGGTTGTTGATCTTCGAGAACAAATGCGCGGCGATCGTCCAGGCGCGGCGAGGCGATGACGTACTGGGCGTCGCTGGCAGCGCGGAACCTGTCAAGGCGGACGCGGACGCCAAGGGAGTGGCGGAGTGCCGGAGTCTCGATCCAGGCGGCGAGTGCGTTGTGGTCAAACGGTTCCGCGGCGACTGACGGACACACCAGGGAACGAGGCGATTTCTTGGCCTGTGAAACCGCGGGGCAACCCCGATTGTGCTCCTTTGCCGTTTTCCTGGTGGCCCCATCCGGCGGTAACAAGCTCCCAATGATCTCGAACTCGTCAGGATGAGGATGTCCCGGTAGCTGTTTCATTGTGAAACACTTACCGGCATGTGTGCTATGCAGCAAATAAGCTTCTTGTCGGGAAAATTTGACACTACTTAGGCATTGTCGGTATAATCCTGACATGTATGTAGGGACAAAACTTACAAGGAGTCACACATCATGAAAACGTTCAACCCATTGATTTTGGCGGCATTTGGCATGCTGGCGCTCGGCGCCGGCTCCGCGATGGCACAGGAGGGCGGCGCGCAGCCGCCGAGTTTCTACGGAGTAGGTAACGCGCAATCCTGGAACAACCAGCCGGCGACCGCCAATGCCCGGCCAGTCCAGGCTGGCTCGTCCGACACCGATGCCACGAAGCGGTTGGGGAACCATGTTCTTCCGTTCAGCGGCGACTACGGCGACCTCGCGAACCCGAACTGACCCGGGGATCCGACGAAAGGGCCGGTGTCCAACCGGCTTTTTCGCGCGTCCTCCGCGACGGGGTAGTACTCTGCCCCCGAGGCCGTCGTTCGAGGGCCTCGGCGCCGAAGCCGCGCGACAACGGCGACGAATAATCGAGCCTTCATCGTGGGCTCGCGCTACTCGAGCGGCTTCCAGTACTGGGCTATAAAGCCGCGCGCATCGACCGATTCAACCGTCGCCGCGGGTACAGGCGCCCCATGCTTACATCGCCATTCATAAATGGTGTCGTGACCGGTGATGTAGGCCGGGATGAAGTCGCTGTCCGGATTCTGTCGGCACCAGGCGTTGCCACCCTTAAGCGATCGACTGGTATTCGCCTTCCCGCACGGAAGATTGGCGCCGCGGTCGCAGGCAAGCAAGTGACCGTCCATACAGCGCACGACTGTACTGCGCCGTACTTGTTCCGCGGGCATTTCATGCAGGCTGAACACTTGCTCGGCTTGCGGCACCAGCGCTCGCGGCAACGAACGTACCACGTCGTCGTCGGCGCCGGGCTTGCAGACGCCGGCGCCTCGCGCGTAAGCGTGGGAAAGCAAGACCACTCCCGCCGCCGACGCCAATAACACCGTCGATAAGCGCATCTCTCAAATTCCGGTGAGTCGCGGAAGCTCGCTCAGGTGCTGTCGGCCAGAGCCACGCCGATATATTTGAACTGGTGCACCACATCGTTGACCGGATGCATCGTATCCCGCTGGACCTGGAACACGCTGACGACATGATCGGTCAGGTCGCCATTCGCGTCAAAGGATATTGGTCCTTGCAGCGTGTCCACCTTGACGGCCTGGATGGCATCGCGCACGGCGGCGCGATCCACCGGGCCGCCGGACTTCGCTACCGACGCGATCGCCGTGAGCACCACCAACGCCGCGTCGTAAGCGGTGATCGAGTAGTCCGACGGCAACGAATTCCACCGCTTCTGAAAATTCGCCAGCCACCCTGACAGTTTCGCGTCGTCCAGCATGTGCGGCGCGGCGATGGTGCTGTACCAGCCTTGCGCGGCGGGGAATCCGGCACCGGCCAGGATCGACGCCTGATGCATCCCGTCGCCGCCGGCCTTGATCATGTCGGGCATGATGTCGTAGCTCTGCTTGACCAACTTGACGCCGGCCAGTGCGCTCGAGCCGCAATACAATGCCTGTGGATCGAGGTTTTTGATCTTGGTCAGCACCGGCTGGTAGTCGGAGACCAGCGGATCGACGCGGTCGCGGCCCATTACCTGTATCCCGCGTTTGGCGGCCTGTGCCTGGAACGTATCGGCGATCCCCACGCCGTAAGCGCCGGAATCGTCCAACACAAAGACTGACTTAATTTTAAGCTCGTCAGCCATGAAATTGGCCATGTTGGGACCCTGGAAGGCATCGGTCGTCACGGTGCGGAAGTAGATCGCCCTGCCGGCCGGGCGAAACTGCTCGGCGTATTTCCGATTGGTCAGGTCGGGGCTGGTGGAACTCGGTGTCACCGTGGCGAGGTTGCCCTGACTGAGCAGCGGCGCCATCGCCTTGCCGCTGCCGCTCGACATGGGGCCGATCGAGGCGACGACCGTGGGATCCGCCACCATTTTGCGGGCGTTGATCGCTGCCTGCGCGGGATCGTACTGACCGGCGGTCGAGGTACCGTTATCGAGGACCAACGTTCTCACTTCGTAGCCACCTGGGCCGCCCGCGGCGTTGGCTTCTTCGATCGCGAGCAGCGCACCGTGCAATATGTTGGTCGCGTCCTCGGCGGCGGCGCCGGTGAGGGGAAGGTTGATGCCGACGGTGACGAATTTGCCCTCCGCGCGTGCCGGCCGGACATGACCTGCCAGCGCGGATGCACCGAGCAGGGTGAGGGCGGAGCGGCGGGATACGCGCATTGGAACCTCCGATGGTTGGATATCGCCCGGAACCGGTCTGTACCACCTCCGGGCCGCGTGAAGCGCATGGAGACCGCGTGAGGTGCCGACAATCAGGCAGTCGACTTGCGATCCACCGCGCACAGAGCAGGGCAAGTTGCGTGCCAGTGCCGCCATGGAATTGCGCGCTGACACAGACCCGGGAAGTGGCTGGGATGATCGGGGCGGACGGGACAGTGGCTCCAATTATATACTTTCGCCCACAACGAATATTTGGCGTCATTGTGGAAACAGGCCCTTGTTCCTGTGATTTATAACGGCATCCAATGGCTTGCGTTTTTGAATCAGAGAGGATAATCCTTCGGTAGAGCCGCGCAATCGGACGTCCCATTTAATGATGGGACGATAGGTTTACGATTTCGCCCCCTGCAACCGACCCTGGGACGATCATGTTCCGTCCCAAACCGGCCGTTTGTCTTCGGGTCGGAGTCCGCCAATTTTACCACAAGGCCACGAAGATCACGAAGTATTGATTCAACGGCAGATTCTTCGTGACCTTCGTGCCTTTGTGGTGATTTTTTCATAATCTCATGCGGCATGGTCACCGAGGGAACGTATGCTGGCCGGGCAACGCCATCCGGCGCGAGCCGCGTTGCAAATGCTCTCCTCATTGGACATCTACCTATCCGCCATGTGCCATGACGTAGAGGGGACGGCAACGACCGGTCCTGAATCCAATTCCATCGGTATTACGCTCTTTGATCGTGCCCAGTTTGTCAGGGGTTAATTCAACCTTCGGGTTCTTTGTCACAAGTCGTTTCACCAGGTTATCGAGAGGCGGTGGGCTAGTGGGTCCGAAAGCCCGGACGAAACCTCTCGATCAGTCTGGCCGCGCGCTCACCATGCTCTTTTGACCGCGGAAATGGCGGCAAACTCTCAAGACGTAACCACAACGACACTTGCTGTAACTATGACGGCTGGTACTTTCCTCCTCTCTTTAAAACGCGGTTTATTGAGGCACGCATCCATTGAGACCGAGCATCACGCTTTTGGCCACCAAGGCGATGCTTTGGGCATCCGTCAGCAAGCAAATCGATGGCCTTTGGGTGGGTTGCTACGATAAGCGTTTATCAGCTCAGGTTTTTTGTCGCGTGGAAGAGGGGCTACGACTGATTAAGCAATATGATCCGATTCGGTATCGCCGCCTGATAAGGGATCTTGATCGGATTTGGATAACTTTGCTGCCGGGCGATCTTGGGCACTATCGAACAGAACTGAAGCTGTGCGCACTCGACGAACGGTATGTCCTTGCCGAAGACACTACGCCGGACCTCATTGCCTCGGTGATTGTTCATGAGGCTACCCATGCGAGGCTTAAGCGCCGCGGCATTGGCTACGATGAGCCGATTCAAAGCCGAGTGGAGGCTGTTTGTTTTCGGCGCGAGCTCGCATTTGCCGACAAGCTGCCCAATGGGATTGCCGTCCGGGAGCGAGCAACGCGTTATTTAGACTATTATACCCCGGAAAAGTTCACGCTATCCGCACGTCGTGAACGCCATGATAAGGGAAGTGCGGAAGCATTGCGCCATCTCGGCACCCCAGAATTTCTCATTCGTGCGGCATTTGCAACCCGTGACCTGCTCAGTCGCATGAAGCGGCTGGTTGGGAGGGTCGGCGACAATGGCTGATAAATCAATCAGAGGGCTTGACGATGTCCCATCTGAGAACCCGAATGTCTCCCACTTTGTTAGCTTCTCGGCCTCGGGCCGTAAATTCGATCCAATCAGCGCTGTGTTGAACGCGATCGAGATTTATAGAATCTCGAGGCTCTCCCGGCTCGAAGCGAGTGGCCTGTCACCCCAAGGCGAGCACCGTCGCCACGGTTGTGTAAGAATCCTCCGCGGCTCTGTGGCTCTGTGGTAACGCTTATCTGAGGCTTGTAACGGGGTTTCGCCTCGACGCGGGGGCCTCCAACTCATCCGTCTCGATGCGTTGACGCGTGGGTAAGCTTTACCACAGAGCCGCGGAGCCGCGGAGTTCTTCGGGAGGACGGGCGCGTGCTTTCTGGCCAAATGTTACGGTTTTGGTGCGATTGGAATGGGGGACAGACGGCGTCTTCGGACGCCGTCTTTCAACCGGACCTCGTTGAAATTCAGTAACAAACCGAGCGGCAGCCCGGTGATCCGCGAATACGTCAGCAACCGGGCTTCGTGAATCGGGTGCAACTGGGCCGTCGCCTTGATCTCCAGCACCAGCACGTTTTCAACCACCAGATCGAGGACGAACTCGCAGTCCATCAACGACCAGTTCTCGCTCGGACGATCGGTCTTTACGGTTCCCGTATGCTTCGATGCCGGACTTCATCGCATCCATGCTGGCTCGTGGGACATGAGCACCGAACCGGACCTCCAAGAAGACAGAATGGTTTCGGTCATATGCAATGACACGTGTTTCTCAGTTCGGTTGGAGTGCCGTTTCCCCCTTCCGGCCCGCGATATCACGTTGTGGCGCACGGAGCGGCGGTAAAGACTGGCTGCAGGCCTCAGGACAATATTCCAGAAACTCTAAGGAAAATGTCCGGCGTGACGCATCCACCGCAAGGATGGCCCCCAGGCAATGGCATATATATGATGTATATATGCTGATCGACGACCACCCAAATTTCTTCGACTCGGATCACGGCATCGGTGATGGGACTCTCATGCTCATACTGGGCGTGATGATCCTCCTGGCGACGTTCAAGGGGGGCACCTTGCCACTGACTCCCGTATGGCTTTGGACCAGCACGGCAGGCGGATTCGCGGTCGCGGCATTCCTGATCATCCAGGGAGCAGTTCTTCTTGTGACTTCCCGATGGCCGTTCTAGGCGGGAATTCCTCCCTGTATCACCATGACTCGCGAACGCCCGCGAAACGGTAGCGGAACAACCGGCGAGTAGTCCGTTGTTCCCGGCATGATTGACGGACCGCGCATCTGTGTTCAACAACAATTGAGAAAAGTAGTCTCGCCGCCGAAAGAGGAGCCGTCATGAATTACATTCCGCCGCCGCACGTGACCCAGAACTGGCTGCTGACCAAGCCATCGGCGACCGGCCGGCGCGGCATGGTGGTGTCGCAGGCTCGCGCGGCCGCCGAGGCCGGTGTCGCCGTACTCGACGCGGGAGGCAACGCGATCGATGCAGCGGTCGCGACGGCGCTGGCTCTGCCGGCGGTCGAGCCATGGAACTCCGGCCTTGGCGGGATCGGGTTCGCACTGGTGCATCGCGCCGGCCAGCCTCGAGCGGATGTCGTGGATTTTGGCCCGGTCGCGCCGCGCGGGCTCAATCCGTCGGCGTTCAAACTTACCGGCAGGATGAAGAACGACTTCTTCTCGTGGCCCGAGGTCGAGGGTGACGCCAACAT
>JBEKGV010000284.1:0-6065 GCA_050012615.1 Acetobacteraceae bacterium
GGTCGGTATTCCCGCGCCGGCGCGGCGGGTCAAAGAATATCCGCACCAGCTGTCGGGCGGCATGCGCCAGCGGGTGATGATCGCGATGGCGCTGGCGTGCAATCCCCGGCTGCTGATCGCCGACGAGCCGACCACGGCGTTGGACGTGACGATCCAGGCACAGATTCTGGACCTGATGCGCGACCTGAAAACCCGGCTTGGCTCCGCCATCATGCTCATCACCCACGATCTGGGCGTTGTCGCCGAAATGGCCGAGCGGGTGATCGTCATGTACGCCGGCCGCAAGGTGGAAGAGGCGACGGTTTTCGAGATTTTCGCTCGCCCGCTGCATCCCTACACGCGGGGACTGATCGGTGCGGTGCCGAAACTTGGATCCTCACTGGAGGACGGCGGGCGCGGCAAGCTGGCTGAAATCGCCGGGTTGGTTCCCAGTTTGAGGCAGCGGATCGTCGGATGTCCGTTCGCGGGACGGTGCGAATGGGTGACCGATCTGTGCCGCGAGGTCGCCCCGGCGATTGAACTCAAAACCGATGGTCACTGGGCCGCCTGTCATTACGCCGAACGGCGGTTGGCGGCATGAGCGGCAACCGCCCGCTGCTTGAGGTCAACGGCCTCAAGAAACATTTTCCGATTTCCGGCGGTCTGATGGGCCTGAACACGGGCTATGTCTACGCCGTCGATGGCGTAAGTTTCGACATACGCAAAGGCGAGACGTTGTCGCTGGTGGGCGAGTCCGGTTGCGGCAAGTCGACGGTCGGGAAAGCGATTTTGCGGCTTTATCCGATCACCGAAGGCGAGGTCTATCTGGACGGCGAACGCATCGACAATATGCCGGCGGCCCAGTTGAGGCCGATGCGGCAGAGGGTGCAGGTGGTGTTTCAGGACCCGTTCAGCAGCCTCAATCCGCGGATGAAAGTGCGAGATATCCTGGCGGAACCGATCACGAATTTCGGCCTGGCAAAGGGACGGCGCGCGGTGACGGAACGGGTCGAGAGTCTGATGGACAAGGTTCGTCTGCCGCGCGATGCGATCAATCGGTTTCCGCACGAATTCTCGGGCGGGCAGCGGCAGCGGATCGGGATCGCGCGGGCGCTGGCACCGGGGGCCGATCTGATCATCTGCGATGAGGCGGTGTCCGCGCTGGACGTTTCGGTCAAAGCGCAGATCATCAACCTGCTGGTGGACTTGCAAGACGAACTGGGTTTGGCTCTGCTGTTCATTAGTCATGACCTGGCGACAGTCGAGCATCTGACTCATCGTGTCGCGGTGATGTATCTGGGCAAAATTGTCGAGATTTGCGACCGGCGGACCTTGTTCTCGGCGTCGCACCATCCGTATACGCGAGCGTTGCTGTCGGCGGTGCCGGTGCCGGATCCGACGGCGAAGCGGCAACGGATCATTCTGACCGGAGACGTGCCGAGCCCGATCAACCCGCCCAGTGGATGCAGGTTTCATACGCGGTGCCCGTTCGCGTTCGACCGGTGTAGGGTGGAGGAGCCGGTGTTGCGGAACGTTGGGTCCGCGCACCAGTCGGCGTGTCATTTGACGCATGAGCCGGGGGCGGGCATCGAGGCGGCGGCCGTGGCGGCCTGATCGCGGATCGGCCTGGCTCCGGAGGACACCTCCGCCGGCCTGACGCGCGGGCAAAAACGCACCTGTTTTCGGCGGCATTTTATCGGATCGTTAACGGTCGCGAGCACATGATCGTGAGGGTGGCCGACCCGGCCACGACCTGTGGAGCTGCCTTTGCGATCCCCCTTCCAGCGATTGTTCGGCTCGGCCAATGCGATTTTGATCGCTGTGCTGGTCATGATGGGTGGAGGAGTTTTCGCCCTTTTGGCTCTGCAATTCAGCGCCGCGTGGCAAGAACTCAGCCGCGCCAACCGTTTTTCGCTTCTCGCCACGGCTGACCGGGTCATCTTCCAGGCTGCTGACGCCGCCCGGGCGGGCCGCGGCCAGGTGCAGTTCATGGTGTTGTCCGAAGACGATCCGCGCGCTTCCCTCGCCGCCATCTTCGCCGCGAGTGACGCGACCATGGCCGAGGTCATGCGAGACATGCCAGCCGACCTTTCGGACGACACCGCGACCCGGTTCGCGGATCTGCGCGCCGCGGTGGACGTAACGACCGGCCTTCGCAAGGATTTGTTGGCCAGCGTCGCGAAACCTCGTGCGGAACGCGAGCTCGCGGCTTCGAACGCCTGGTACGCCGCGGTTGGCGTCGTGACGACGAAATTGATCGCGCTCTCCAGCCAGGTCGCGGGCGCGGCGCGCATCGCTGACTCGGTCGCCGGCGAGGACGTGCTTGCGAGCCAATACGCATGGGCGACACGTTCCGCGGTCGGGGATGAATGCGCGGCGGTGCGGCCGGCGTTCGGCGGCAAGTCGCCGTTGAGCGCGGAGCAACGAGCCAAAGTGATCAGCGCGCGCGGCGCTGCCGGACAGAGTATGGCGGCGTTGGACGAATTGCTGCGCCGGCCTGGCGCGCCTGTTGCCCTGACTACCGCCTATGCCGACACTGTCGCCGCGATCGAGACTGCTTTTAAGGATCGCGACGCCGGTTACGACGCCCTCGGGACTGCTGGACAGCCCAGTGGGAAGGAATGGGAAAATCGGTGCCAGGGGTTGTTCAGCGTCGTGCTGAACGTCAGCACCGTCGCGTTTGACAAAATGTCGGAATACGCCAGCGCGAACCGTGCCGAAGCGATAGGCCGCGTGGGGTTCTATGGCTTCGTGCTATTGATGGCTACTTTCGCGCTCCTGGCCTGCCTGAAACTGGTTCATGGCCGTATCATTCTGCCGGTTCGCAATCTTACCACCGCGATCGGTCTCCTGGCCCGCGGCGATATTTCCTCCGAAATCGCGGCCCCACGTCACCTTGATGAGTATGGTGCGATGGCAACCACGCTCGAGCAATTGCGCCTGAGCGCGGTGGAGGCCGCCCGGTTGACGGCGGAACAGGAGAACGAACGGCTGGCGAAGATCCGCCGTGCCGAGCGTATCGATGCACTGGTCCTGGAATTCGAGGCGAAAACCGCACAGTTGGCTGGAACGCTCGCGGCGGCCTCGACCGAACTGGAGGTGACCGCCGGTGCGATGTCGACGACCGCCGACGACGCCGGCCGCGAGGCCATCGCCGCTGGCAGCGCGGCGGTCGAGGTGAGCGCCAGCGTGCAAACGGTGGCGACGGCGGCCGAAGCGCTCAGCCTCTCGATCGCCGAGATCAATCAAAGGATGGCGAAGTCGTCGCGAATCGCCGATCGAGCGGCGGAAGATGCGAAGAGTACCGATGCCACGATGCGCGCTTTGTCGCTCGGCGCGGAGAAGATCGGCGACGTCGTCCGGCTCATCACGGCAATCGCCGCGCAGACGAACCTGCTGGCCCTGAACGCGACCATCGAGGCGGCGCGCGCGGGCGAGGCCGGCAAAGGGTTCGCCGTGGTGGCGAACGAGGTCAAAAGCCTGGCTTCCCAGACCGGTAAGGCGACCGAAGAGATCAGCTCTCAGGTCACGCAAATTCAGGCGGCCACGTCCAAAGCGGTGAACGCGATCGGCGGCATCGTGGGCGTGATTGAGGAGCTCAACGCGATTTCAGCCGGCGTTGCCGCCGCGGTGGAGGAACAGGGCTCGGCCACCGCCGAAATCGCCAGCACGATCGAACGGACCTTGATCGGCACGAAGGTGATGCGGGCGGCGGTTGGTGAAGTCAGCCGCTCTGTCCGAGAAACTGGTGACGCGGCGGTAAAGGTGCAGGCCGCGTCCGGCGCCGTGTCCCATCAGTCGGAGCAATTGTCACGCGGAGTGCACGTGTTTGTCGCGGGCATCCGCGCGGCGTGATACCAATCGGCCGAAAGATCGACGTACGGCTTTTCAAATCCGTCATGGCCCGGCTCGTCCGGGCCCCCTTTACCAGCACGGTGCCGCGACAGGTGGCCCGGACGAGCCGGGCCATGACGACAATGGCAAGAGTCAGTCTATTCGCCGGTTGGTATGACGCTGCGACGCGGGGCCGAACGGTGAGCATGTGACCAAAAGACTGGCGGGAACCAATGCGCCCCGAGCGGCCCCTACCAGCGGCAGCAAAGGGAGCCCGCGGTGAGCGACGTCACGACCGATTACCAGGATATGGAGGCGCGCGAGGTCAGCGCGCCCGGCTCACGGTGAAATCGGCGACGTCCGCCAGTATCCGCCGGACTGGACCGTCCGGGAACACCGCCAAGGCGCTTCGCGCCGCAAGCGCGAAGCCGTGGGCTCGCGCCAGCGTCGCCTCGATCGCTCCGCGCTCCGCCATCAGGTGCAATGCCTTGTCCAGATCGCCCTGGTCCTGGGTGCCATCCTCGATGGCGCGGCGCCAAAAAGCACGCTCCGGCTCGTTTCCCGCCTGATACGCGGCGAGCACGGGCAGCGTCACCTTGCCCTCGCGGAAATCGTCGCCGACGGTCTTGCCCAGTGTGGCCTCGTTGGCGGCATAATCGAGCGCGTCGTCGACCAGCTGGAAAGCGATCCCGAGATTCATGCCGAACGCGGCCAGCGCTTGCTGTTCGCACGCCGGGCGGCTGGCGATGACCGCGCCGACCTCGCACGCGGCGGCGAACAGAGCCGCCGTCTTGCCTTGGATCACCTCCAGATACTGATCTTCGGTCGTCGTGAGATCGTTCTGCGTTTGCAATTGCAGCACTTCGCCTTCCGCGATCGTGGCGGCGGCTCGGGAGAGGATGCCGAGCACGGCGAGCGATCCGTCCTCCACCATAAGCTCAAAAGCGCGGGCGAACAGGAAGTCGCCCACGAGCACGGATGCCTTGTTGCCGAAAATCGCGTTGGCGGAGGCGAGGCCGCGGCGCAGCTGGCTCTCATCGACGACGTCGTCGTGCAGCAATGTCGCGGTATGAATGAACTCGACGCAGGTGGCCAGATCGACATGGCGCGCCCCGCCGGCCGGCCCGGGATACCCGCACAACCTGGCGGAGGCGAGCGTGAGGAGGGGGCGCAATCGCTTGCCGCCCGCCGCGACGATGTGCGCTGCGAGTTGTGGGATCAGCGTGACCGGGCTGTCCATCCGCGCGATGATGGTCCGGTTGCAGGCATGGAGATCGTCGCCGACCAACTCGACCAAGGCGCTGAGCGCGTCTTCGCCTCCGCGCGCTGGATCAACTGGAGCGGGGACGGTCTCAGCCGCGCGAGGACTGGCGAGGCCGCCCAACGATTTCTCCTCACAAAAACTTTTTCCGAGAACCAGGTTAGCATATCGGGGCGCAAGAAATACGGTCAAGCGGGGTTGGAAATTCGTGATCCGGGCGCGACCGCGTGACGTTGCACTCATCCGGCGTGATCGGCCAGCATGAGCCATGACCACCAACATCTCCGGCCCAGGTGAAGTTGCGGCGTCCGAGGTGACAACATCGGATCGCCTTTTGGGCGGCCGCGTCGAATACGTGCAGCCGCGTCAGGGGTTCCGGGCGACGATCGACCCGGTTTTGCTCGCGGCCGCCATCCCAGCGGCTCCCGGCGATCGCGTGCTGGAAGGCGGCACTGGTGCCGGTGCGGCTCTGCTTTGTCTCGCCGCCCGGGTTCCGGGCATCAGCGGGCTCGGGATCGACCGGGATCCCGGCTTGCTCCGATTGGCCCGGGCGAACGCGGCGGCGAACGGCCGGTCTGATCTGTTCTTCGCCGCCGCCGATCTGGCGGCCTCCCCGATCGGCGTGCAGCTCGACCATGCATTCGCCAATCCGCCCTATCATGCGGCGGACGGCACCCAATCGCCTTCCGCATCGCATGACGCCGCCAAGCGCTCCACACCCGGATTGTTGTCAGTATGGGTGGAGGCGCTTGCCCGCCCGTTGCGCCATCGGGGAACCCTTACGCTGATCGTGCCGCCCGCTTTGATGGAGGTCGCCATCATGGCGATGCGCGAGCGGAAGGTTCCGGCCGAGTGCGTGTTTCCAATCTGGTCCAGGCAGGGTCAGCCCGCGCGGGTTTTATTGATCCGCGGCCGTAAGAACGGGCGTACGCCGCTTGTCCTGGCGTCCGGTCTGGTCGTGCATACCGAGATGGGAGCGTTTCGCCCGGAG
>JBEKGV010000285.1:0-6046 GCA_050012615.1 Acetobacteraceae bacterium
ACACCGGTCAGTTCGATCGTGTCGCCGGGCGCGAAACCGGTGATCGGCATGAAGCCGAAGCCGGAACTGGATTCGTTGTAGCTCGCCGAGACAGTCCAGTCAGCGTTTGTGGCGAACGTCAATGTGCTGAAATTCGTGATGTTGACGCCGAAGCCGCCCAGAGTGCCGCCATCGCCGGCTGCCAGGTCGATGGTACCGCCGCCGCCACTGATTGCGCCGGTAAACGAGGCGCCCGGATCGACAATCAGCATGCTGGACGCGTTGCCGCTCTCGAATTTTACCGCGTCGTTGCCGCCACCGTCGATGGTGCCCGCATTGGTGACCGTGCTCGCGGTGCCGGCGCCCACATAGACACCGCCGGTGCCCTGGATCGTTCCGGTGTTGCCAACCACACCGCCAGCTTGCAGTCTGATGCCGTAACCCGCCGTGGCGTTAATCAAGGCTTCGTTGGTGACTGTCCCCGCGGTGCCAAGGGAAACACCCGAGTGGCCTTGGATTGTTCCGGTGTTATCGAGCGACCCGCCTTGAGCGAGGTACACCGTATAGCCGGCCCCGCTCGCGGTGATCAAACCGGCATTGGTGACGGTGCCCGCCTCGCTGATTACGACTGCCTCATAGCCCTGGATCACTCCGGTGGAGCCGTTGCTGAGCGTGCCACCACCGGACAAGAGAACGCCGATGCCTGCGATTGATACGGTTTGGCCACCGATCAGGCCGTAATTGGTTACAGTACCCGGCCCCCCGGCAATGACCACTCCTTCATAGCCCTGGATCGTGCCGCCCGAGCTATTGCTGACCGTGCCGCCACCAGCTATTGAAACGCCAATCGATGCGATTGAAGCGGTCAGGGCAATTATCTGGCCAGCGTTGGTGACGGCACCTCCCAACCCGAGATACACGCCAGTATAACCCTGGATCGTTCCACCGGAGTAATTGTCGACCACGCCGCCTAGGACCAGATTAACATCCGCTCCGGTTGAAGCGAGTCCCGCGGTGATCGAGCCAGAGTTGTCGACATAACCGTAATTCTTGAATCCGACCCCGTGGCTGCCACCATAGATCGTTGCATTTGCCTGATTTTGGACAGTGCTGCCGGGATCCCCAAGATTGAATATCTGGACGCCGTAGTTGGCACCGGAGATGGTGCCTCCAGTTTGATTGGTGACAACGCCTGTCGCGACGCCATTGATGGCGTCACCCAATTGGACTCCGTTGATCGCTCCGTTCCCGGTGATTGTCCCGGAGTTGGTGATGTTCCAGGAGTTGGAACCGTTGCCATACGCGTACAGCGCGGCGGGGCCCGGTCCGGATGCAACGATCGTGGCAGTGACCGTCGCAGTCGTGTCGTCCAGCAGGTATACGGTGGAGATGCTATTGCCCGAAACGATGGTCATCGGAACTCCAGTTGGATTGGAAGTGCGCCAACCACCCGGTTGTCCAGGAGTTGGTGATAACGTCACCCTGTTGTCCGGCTGCAATCCGGTCCGTTGGTTCAGTAGCCCAGACTGCGGCGGTTTTTCGTATCAGTCAGACAGGGTACGGAGATTTCGAAAAGTTCGGTCGACGCGATGCCATCTCACTTCTGTCCGCACCTTCAATATCGGACGGCTCCTAATGGAATATTTACACCGAGATTCATAAATGGATGGTCGTAGAGCGCTGTTATGACCAGTAGTCTTTTCGACGCGTTAACCTTCGGCGGATTTCGGCGGTGCCGGCCCGGCATAGACAGCCCTCGGCCGGATCAACTGGCCGTTCTCCCGCTGTTCGATGGCGTGAGCGATCCAGCCAACCGACCGCCCCAGAGCGAACAGGCCGAACGCGCTGCCCTCCGGCAGCTTCAGGAACCGTCGGAGCGTTACCAATGCGAAGTCGATGTTCGGCGCCTGTCCGGTCAATTGATCCGCCGCGTCGACCAGCGCGCGGGCCTGGTGAAACCGCGGCAAAATCTGCTCCAGCAGGACGGCGGCCCGCACATCCCCGTCCGGGTAAAGCGGATGACCGAAACCCGGCAACGCCTCATCCGCCGCGAGGCGCCTGCGCAACCGGGCCAACGGGCTGCCCCGATCGAGGCCATGCCAGAAACTTTCGATCCGGGCGGTCATTCCGCCATGCCGGCCACCGCTCAGCGCCGCGAGACCTCCGATCACCGCGGCACGCAGGCTGGCCCCGGTCGAGGCAACGCAACGGGCGGTGAAACTCGATGCATTCAGTTCGTGATCGGCGCAAAGCACGAGCGCCATGCGGACGAGATCGGCGCCCGCCGCGTCCAGGCGCCACGCCGCAGCCAACTGCTCATTCAGCGGCGCGGCGGTGGGCGGTGAGCCGGCGACACAAGACAACAGCACACGCACCAGGCCGCCGCAGCCTTCCGCGACCCGCCGAGGATCGTGCTGCCAGAATGCCGTGCCGTCGTCGCTCGTGGCCGCCGCGAACAGCGGCAACAAAGCCTCGTCGCGCGGGGTGCTGTCGTAGTGGCGGATAAGCGCCACCATGATGTCTGGCGTCACGGGAGGCGCCGGGCCGAATGCGGTGGAGGCGGGCAGGCGCCACAATGACGCCGCCACGTCCTCCACGGTGGCGTCTCTCGCGAGCGCGACGGCATCGACGCCTCCATAGAAAAGGCGTCCGTCCTGGATCAGCGTGATCGCCGACTCCAACACGGGCAAACCCCAGTCGAGCGTGGCCTTCGCGACGTCTTTGGGACGCCGTCCGCGCCGGCGCTCATCGGCGAGACGTGTGACCGCCTCGGACGCATAACAGCGCTGGCGCGGGTCGGCGGTCTCGTGCGCCCGCAGCAGGCCGCGGCTCACATAGGCGTAAAGTGTCTGACGTGACACGCCGAGACGTTTCGCCGCCTCGGCGGCCGAGAGGTAGTCCGCCACAAGATGCTCCGGCGATTATGGATCGGCATTTTTAATATATTGATCCAGTTAATCAAGATTGACGATTAGTGGCCGATGACATGTGGTGACCGCCGCTAACAAGGAGCAACGGCGATGCCCGGCAATCCCCCGATGGCCACGACATTCCTCAAAGATATATGGACGTCTCTCGGCGGCGGCCCCGGCTTGCTGTCGGCGGTCACAATGACCGGGGAAGGCGACCTGCCGTCCGCGTTCGCGGTCAGTGATCTCGCCGCCGGATCTGTCGCCGCTGCCGGTCTGGCGGTCGCGGAACTGCTTTCGACCCGGAGTGCCGGATCTCCCTCGGTCGAGGTCGACCGGCGGCTTGCCTCGTTCTGGTTTGGCACGACGCTCCGGCCTTTGGGCTGGTCGATGCCGCCGCCCTGGGACCCGGTCGCGGGCGATTATGCGGCAGCGGATGGCTGGATCAGGCTGCATACCAACGCACCACACCACCGAGAGGCCGCGCTCAAGGTGCTGCGAACGCCGGCCGAGAAGGACGCCGTCACGGCGGCCGTCTCCCGTTGGCGTATCGATGATCTGGAAGCTTCGGTGGTGGAGAGCGGCGGTTGCGCGGCGGCGATGCGAGACCTCGCCGCATGGGCCGGGCATCCGCATGGAAAGGCGGTGGCGACGGAACCTCTGGCCAGGATTGAAGAGACTGACGGTGGCCCAATGAGCGACTGGCAGGTGTCTGGGAACAGGCCACTGGCGGGCATTCGAGTGCTCGATTTGACCCGGGTGCTTGCTGGTCCGGTCGCGACGCGGTTCCTGGCCGGGTTTGGTGCGGAGGTTCTCCGGATTGATCCGCCGGAGTGGGATGAACCCGGGGTGATTCCAGAAGTGACGCTCGGGAAACGGTGCGCCCGCCTCGATTTGCGGCGGCCCGACGACCGGCGCGCCTTTGAGGACCTGCTGGCGTCCGCCGATGTGCTTGTCCACGGCTACCGGCCCGGTGCGCTGAAAGGGCTTGGGCTGGATGAGGCAGCACGGCAAAAATTGCGCCCAGGATTGGTGGATGTCTCGCTGGACGCTTACGGGTGGAGCGGGCCATGGCGGGAACGGCGCGGCTTCGACAGCCTGGTGCAGATGAGTTCGGGCATCGCGGCGGAGGGCATGCGGCGGTTTGGCGCGGACAAGCCGCGGCCATTGCCGGTGCAGGCTCTGGACCACGCGACGGGATACATCATGGCGGCGGGAGTGGTGCGCGGATTGGTGCGCCGGCTGACGAAGGGTGTTGGCTCCCGCACGCGGACGTCGCTGGCTCGCACGGCGGCGTTGCTGACCAACGCATTGGCGGTTGATCGGACCAGGCCGTTCGAAGAGGCGAATGACGCCGATTTCGAGACGGCAACGGAGGCCACCGGTTGGGGCCTGGCGCGACGGATGAAGCCGCCGCTTGATGTCGACGGCGCCGGCATGCGGTGGGACCATCCGGCCAATCCTCTGGGCTCATCGGAGCCCGGCTGGACAACGCGCTAACGGGCTACGCTGGCGATGATTGACGCCCGCTCCAGGCAGGGCGGGTGTCAATCTGTCGTCCAGAAGCCTCCAAGGAGAACAATTGACCCGGCGGGGCGAGTCACCGTAGGGTGGGGGCCAATAACAACGCCCGTAGCCGAAACAACACTCACGAGCCGACGTTTCGGCTTCCGGCTTACAGGGAAGGAGGTTGGCCATGCACCGCATGAGCCGACGTTCAATGCTTGCCAGCTCCGTAGGCCTAGCGGCCGCGGGCGCATTGTCACGTCCATATATTGCCAACGCCGCCGCCACGACAGCGACCGTCTGGCAGGTGCAAGGTTTCTTCCCGGAAGAGGACGAAGCCTTCCGCAAGGTCGTCGCGGATTACGAGAAACTCAGCGGCAACAAAATCGACTACAGCATCATGCCGTTCATGGCACTGAACCAGAAAGCTGTCTCGGCGCTGACCAGCGGAGATGTCCCCGATCTCGTCTTCCACGATGCACCGGACACGATCCTGCCGCAGTTCGCCTGGAACGACACGCTCATGGACGTCACCGACGTCGTCGAGACCCAGAAGTCGAAGCTTAGTCAGACGGCGTTGGACGCGTCGAACTATTACAATGGTGCCAAGAAGGCGCGCGGCTTCTATTTGTGCCCGGTCAAGCAGGCGTGTGTGCCGTTCCATATTTGGGGAGATCTGGTCGAGAAGGCAGGGTTCAAGCTATCGGACGCTCCGAAGACCTGGGACGCTTACTGGGACTTCTTCAAGCAGCTGCAGAAGCCGTTGCGCGATAAGGGGATGCGGAAGGTCTATTCCCTCGGCCTGCAGGTTACGACCGTCGGACCGAACGACGGCAACAACCTGTTTGTCGGCTTCATGCTGGCCAACGGCTTTTCAAACATCGTAAGCAGTGACGGCAAGCTGCACACCGACGACCCGGCGATGCGCGAGGCCGCGATCAAGTCGATCACCTGGATGGCAGCCGCCTATAACGGCGGATACGTCCCGCAAGAGGCGCTGAGCTGGAACGATGCAGACGACAACAACGGCTTTCACGAAAAGCTGTTCGTGATGGATTTCGACGGCACGCTGTCCACCGAACTCGCCATGTTCAAGGACAAGAAAGTCTACATGGAAGACATGGTGACGATGGGTCTGCCGGCCGGCAATGACGGCAAGCCGATACCGGCTCAGGTGGGTGCCGGCGGCGGGTTCATCCCGAAGGGCGCGAAGAACTTCGAGGTCGCCAAGGACTACATGAAATATTTCATGCAGCCCGAGGTGATGAACGCGAATTTGAAGCAGGGACTGGGCCGCTGGGTACCATCCATTCCGCAGCTCATGAAGGACGACGCTTTCTGGCTCGATCCCTCGGATCCACATCGGCCAGTGTATGTCAGGGAAATGTTGGGGCCGACCATCCCGATCTATAACGCTTACAATCCTGCCTATGGCCAGGTTCAGGCCGAACAACTGTGGATGCAGTCCGTTGCCGACATCATCAAGAACGGGATGACGGCTCAGGCCGCGGTGGACAAGGCATTCCGGCGAGCCGAGGCGATCTTCACGAAATTCACCTTCGGGTAATACAGGCGAGGCGGAGAATGAGTACCACGACACAAGAGTCGCTCGCGGTCGGCAGGCCTTTCGTACCCTCGTTGCCGCGCACTCA
>JBEKGV010000286.1:0-6029 GCA_050012615.1 Acetobacteraceae bacterium
AGTGGTTTCATGTTCGCCTCCAATGCTTGCGATGATACCGGTTCTGGCACAGGTGCCCGATCGCGTTATATGATCTCAATCATATGTCAACCGCGCGTCCTGCATTTTTACCCGACAGCGTCGCCGCCCGGTGGCTTGCAACGCTGCATCCATCTCGGGTCGAGCGCCATCAGATCAGACGTGGCACGACTGTGTTTCGCCAAGGCGACGACGCAATGGCTGTGTTCCTTCTGGAGAGTGGGCGGGTTCGGCTTTCCCGTTCCCTCGCGGACGGTACATCGCTCATCCTGCATGTCGTTCTGGCTGGCGAAAGCTTCGCCGAAGCCTCTTTGTCGGCGACGCACTTTCATTGCGATGCGATCGCCGAGACCGACGTTACAGTGTTGGCTCTGCCAAAGGCAGAGCTGCTTTCAGCGCTGGCGAGTGATCCAGCCGTGTGCCTCGCGTTGGCACTGACACTTGCTGCGCAGGTTAGGGATCTCCGTGCAAGGTTGGAGCTTCGCAACATCCGCTCGGCCAGTGAGCGGGTGCTTGCCTGGTTGCGTTTGCATGCAAAGGGCAATCCGCCACGCGTGGCCATTCATCGCTCATGGACACTGATCGCCGATGAACTCGGTCTGACCAGGGAAGCGTTGTATCGCACGCTGGCCGCGCTGGAGCGGCGGCATCAGATCACCCGCCGAACCGACGCCGTTTACTTGCCTTCGATTTAATCCACGCGGTTGCGAGATGACAGCCCACAAGCACTGGCGAGTTGTCCGGCAACCGCCGTATTGTCTTCCCCCGGCCCGAGCCGATCTTCCCTATGATAACATCCTTTAACATTCACTATTAACCCACTGAAATTCCGAAATTTTCCTTCCATCCCCCCCCACAGCCCCACCCCTGGTTTTCCCCACCCCAACCCCATATGATCCAAACCCAGCGCCGGGTGGCCCTCTCCCCCGGCGCTTTCCTGTAGAGGCCCTGAATGACCGACCCCCAGCGGGCCGACCCCGCCGCCCCGACCTACGCCACCGAAATCGCCCGCCGCCGCACGTTCGCGATCATCTCCCACCCCGACGCCGGCAAAACCACGCTGACCGAGCACCTGTTGCGCGCGGGCGGCGCGATCCAACTCGCCGGCAACGTGCGCGCCAAGGGCGAGCGGCGCCGCACCCGCTCCGACTGGATGAGCATCGAGCGCGAGCGCGGCATCTCCGTCGTCACCTCCGTCATGACCTTCGAGACACTGGGCTGCGTGTTCAACCTGCTCGACACGCCGGGCCACGAGGACTTCTCCGAGGACACCTACCGCACGCTGACCGCCGTCGATTCCGCCGTCATGGTGATCGACGCCGCCAAGGGCATCGAGGAACGCACCCGCAAGCTGTTCGAGATTTGCCGCCTGCGCGACATCCCGATCGTCACCTTCATCAACAAGTTCGACCGCGAGGCGCAAAGCCCGTTCGCGCTGCTGGATGAGGTCGCCTCGGCACTGGCGCTCGACACCGCGCCGGTGACCTGGCCGGTGGGGCAGGCCGCCACGTTCGCCGGCACCTACGATGTCCGGCATCGGACCATGAACCTGACCAGCGACCTGCCGCAGTCCGACCCTCGGATGCAGGCGCTCGGGGAAGAAATCGACCTGGTGCGCGCCGCGCTACCCGAGTTCGACGTCGGATCGTTCAACGCTGGGCACCTGACGCCGGTCTATTTCGGCAGCGCGATCAAGGGCATCGGCGTCGCCGACCTGCTCAACGGGCTGGCCGAGTATGGCCCGCCGCCGCGCGCGCAACCCGCCGACAAGCGGGTGGTCGAGGCGACCGAGCCGGGCCTGACCGCTCTGGTGTTCAAGATCCAGGCCAACATGGACCCTCAGCACCGCGACCGGATCGCCTTCGCGCGGGTCTGTTCCGGCCGGCTGGTGCGCGGCATGCGGTTGAAGCAGGTGCGGACCGGCAAGCAAATCCCCCTGCACGCGCCGCAGTTCTTTTTCGCGCGTGAGCGGGAGATCGCCGACGAGGCCTTCGCCGGCGACGTCGTCGGCATCCCCAACCATGGCACATTGCGCATCGGCGATACGCTGACCGACGGTGAGGACATCACCTTCACGGGCGTGCCTTATTTTGCTCCGGAGATCCTCCGCCGGGTTCGGCTGGACGACGCGATGAAAGCCAAGAAACTGCGGCAGGCCCTGGTGGAACTGGCCGAGGAGGGGGTGGTGCAGTTGTTCCGTCCGCGCGACGGCGCCGCGCCGCTGGTCGGTGTGGTGGGCGTGCTGCAGTTGGACGTGCTGAAGGCGCGGCTCGCTGCGGAATACGGCGTCGCGATCGGGTTCGAGCAATCGACGTATCAACTCGCCCGGTGGGTATCCTCGGGCGATCGGGTGGCGCTGACGAAATTCATCGATGAAAACCGCAGCGCGATTTGCGACGATGTCGACGGCGATCCGGTGTTCCTCGCGACCTCGGCATTCATGATGCGGAGGGCGGAGGAACTGGCTCCCAGCCTGACATTCCGGGACATCAAGGACGTGCGGGTGGAAAAGATCGCCGCCTGAAACGGTAGCGGGTCACCGTGGCTTAGGCCTGGGCTTGACCCGGCGATCCGTCCCGGCACAGTGCGGCGGCAATGGCCCGGCCGGGCCGCTCCAATGAACAAATCTGGGGGTTTCGCGGTGCCTGGACTGTACTACGACGAGTTCTCGATCGGGCAGAAGTTCGATCATCCATGGACTCGTACCGTTACCGAGATGGACAACACGCTGTTCTGCGCGATGACACTGAATGTGCAGCCGCTGCACCTCGACGCGCACTTCGCCGAAAAAACCGAGTTTGGCCAGCGCATCGTCAATTCGCTGTTCACCGCCGGGTTGATGGTCGGGATGACGGTGAACGACACGACGATGGGGACCACGGTGGGCAATCTCGGCTTCACCGAAATGAAATTCCCGAAGCCGGTGTTTCATGGCGACACGTTGCGCGCGAAGACCAAAGTCACCGCGATGCGCGAGAGCCGGTCGCGCCCGGATGTCGGCATCGTCGAGTTCGAGCACACCTGCTGGAACCACCGCGAAGAAATGGTCGCGATCTGCCGCCGTCAGGCAATGATGCGCAAGAAGCCCAGGGTTTGATGAGAGTTCTTCGGGTTGGTTCAATGTTCCCCGTCATCCCTCGGATCGACACCAATCGCGCGAGGTGTTGGGGGGCCTGGTGCCGTCCATTTAACGTCATGGCCCGGCTCGTCCGGGCCACCTGTACAAGCACAGTGCTGCGACAGGTCCCCCGGACGAGCCGGGGGATGACGACGAGAGAAAGGCCGTTTCACATTACTAACGCTATTCTGACGATGTCGCGAGCCGGACTTTTGGCGTGGCGCCCTTTCGCCGTGCTCCTCCTTCTCCTCGCGGTCACCCCCGCCCTCGCGCAGGCACCCGGTGGCCCCCCTGCGGTCGGCGTGGTGACCGTCCAGCCCGCGTCAGTCACGGAGACCTCGGAGTTCGTCGGCCGTGTGCAAGCGGTCCAGCGCGTCGCATTGACCGCGCGCGTCACCGCTTTCATGGAACAGCGGCTGTTCGTCGAAGGAAACGAGGTACGCTCGGGCGATCTGCTCTATCGATTGGAACGTGGCCCGTTCGAGGCGGACGTCTCGAACAAGGAAGCCGCCGTCGCCGACAACAGCGCGAAGCTCGCGAACGCGACGATCCAACTCAATCGGGCGCAGACCCTTCTGGGCACGCCGGCTGGACAACGGTCCAATGTCGATGACGCGGTGGCCGCGCAACGTTCGACGGCCGCGCAGCTCGCCGGAGCGCAGGCGGCGTTGCGGCAATCGAGGATCAATCTGGAGTACACGGAAATCCTGGCGCCGATCGACGGCCAGATCAGTCGCACCGCGATCACGCCGGGAAACGTCGTCTCGCCAAATACCGGACCGCTGGCGTTCATCGTCAGTCAGGACCCAATGTACGTGACCTTTCCGGTCGCGGTCCGGCTGCTGACCGATCTGCGTTCGCGGTACGCGGGGAAGGGCGGGCTGAACGCGGTCCAGGTCCGGCTGAAGCTGCCGGATGGCACGCCTTACGATCAGAGCGGCAAGATCGACTACATCGATCCCTCGGTCGCTGCCGGCACCGATACGATCCTGGTCCGCGCCGTGATGCCCAATCCGGTGCGCGGAACACCTCAGCCTGGCAGACGGGTCGAGCGCTTGCTGATCGACGGAGCGTTCGTCACCGTCTCGGTCGAAGGGATCGAGCCGGTGACGGCTCTCGGGGTGCCTCGGGCCGCCGTGATGTCGGATCAGAGTGGCAATTATCTCTATGTCGTCGGCGCGGATAACAAGGTCGAACGGCGGCCGATCAAGCTTGGTCAGTCGACCGCGTCGCTCGCCGTGATCGCTGACGGCGTCAAGCAGGGCGAGTCGGTGATCCTTGAAGGTTTGCAGCGCGTGCGGCCGGGCATCCAGGTCACGCCAGGTCCCGTCGGGCCCCAGGTGAGCGGACGCTGACCGAATGATTTCAGCCGTCTTTGTCGATCGGCCGAGGCTCGCGATCGTCATTTCCATTTTGATGACTCTCGCCGGAGTTCTCGCGTATCAGCGGATCGCGCTGTCGCAATTCCCCGACATCGTGCCGCCTCAGGTCACCGTCGCGACGAGCTTCCCCGGCGCGTCCGCCTCCGTGGTCGAGGCAACGGTCGCCCAGGTGCTGGAGGCGAATATCGTCGGGGTCGACCGGATGATTTATATGAAGTCGAACAGCGCCAACGATGGCAGCTACAGCCTCGGGGTGACGTTCGACCTTGGCACCAATGCCGATGTCGATACGGTCAACGTCAACAACCGGGTGCAGGCGGCGTTGGCTCGGTTGCCGGCCGACGTGCAGCATCAGGGCGTCACGGTGCGCAAGCGCTCCACCGCTATTCTCGAGTTTCTGCAGGTCTATAGCGACACCGGCGAACAGGATCCGTTGTTCATCAGCAATTATGTGACGATCAACGTGCTGGACCGGCTGGCGCGCACGCCTGGAGTTGGCGATGCGACACTGTTCGGGCGCCTGGATTACGCGATGCGGATCTGGTTCGATATGAACCGCATCGTCGAACTGGGCCTCGCCCCCTCCGACATCGTCAATGCTATCCAGCAACAAAACCTGCAAGCCGCCACTGGGCGGATCGGCGCGCGGCCAACTCCGGACAGCACGCAGTTCCAATTGAACGTAAGCACCCAGGGAAGGCTGACGAAGCCTGAGGAATTCAGCCAGATCGTGTTGCGAGCCAACCCCGATGGGTCCGTGCTGCGCGTTGGCGACGTCGCGCGCGTGGAACTGGGCGCGGCGAACATGGACACGGAAAGCCGGCTGAACGGCAAACCCGCTGTGTCGATCGGGCTTTATTTGGCACCAGGCGCCAACGCGGTGCGGACTTCGGCGGCGGTGCAGGCGGCGCTCGACGATTTGGCGCTGCGGTTTCCACCGGGCCTGAAGGCCCGCGTCTTTTACGACAGCAGCAGTTTCGTCGCCGCGACCATGGCCGAGGTGCAAACGACCCTGGCGATCGCGTTTGGCCTCGTGGTGCTGGTGGTGTTTTTGTTCCTCGGCAACTGGCGGGCCACGATCATTCCGATCGTGGCGATTCCGGTCAGTTTGATCGGCTCCATCGCCGTCTTGATGGCGTTCGGGTACTCGCTCAATACGATCTCGCTGCTGGCTATGGTTCTGGGCATTGGCATCGTTGTAGACGACGCGATCGTCGTGGTGGAAAACGTCGAGCGGGTAATGTCGGAGGAACCCGAGCTCGGCCCCAAGGCGGCGACGAAAAAGGCCATGGCACAAATCACCGGGCCGGTGATCGCGATCTCGTTAGTGTTGCTGTCGGTGTTCGTGCCGATCGGGTTCATTCCGGGTGTGTCGGGCACTCTGTTCCGTCAGTTCGCTGTGACGATCAGAGTCGCGATGCTGATTTCGTAGATCAACGCGCTGACGCTGTCACCGGCTCTGTTCGGGGTGTTCCTGCGTCATCATGGGCATACGCTTGGCCCGTTGGGCT
>JBEKGV010000287.1:0-6016 GCA_050012615.1 Acetobacteraceae bacterium
GCCAGGTGGCGGTACATCATGCCCCAGATGCGCCGAGGTGCTCCGGTCATAAGCCTGCTCTGGTGCTCACGCCGGCACCGCGTGTTGATCCAAGGCGGCGCCTCGGGCGGAGCGCCGGTCGCGGGCGATATCGAGGAACACTTCCTCCAGATCGTCGCGCCCGTAGCGGTCAAGCAGGTCCTGGGGACTGCCGCGGTCCACCACTCGACCTTGCTTCAGCATCAGCACGTGGGAGCACAGGCGCTCCACTTCGGCCATGTTGTGGCTGGCGAGCAAAATGGTGCATCCGGTCTCGGCGCGGTACCGCTCGAGCCAAGTACGGACCAGATCGCCTGTATCGGGGTCAAGGCTCGCCGTCGGTTCATCGAGCAGCAGAAGTTCAGGCCGGTTGATCAGCGCCTTGGCCAGTGCGACCCGGGTCTTCTGCCCCGCCGACAGCTGTCCCACCGGGCGGTCCAGCAAAGCGCCGAGATCGAGTTCTCCGGCCAACTCAGAGATGCGCGCGTCAGCGCGGCGAACACTGTACAAATGGCCGTAAACGCGCAGATTTTCTCGCACGGTGAGCCGATACGGCAGGGAAATGTACGGCGAGGAGAAGTTCATCCGTGCGAGCGCCGCGAACCGGTTACGCAGCATGTCGTGGCCAAGGACGCGGATCGAGCCCGAGGTCGGCAGCAGCAAGCCAAGCAGCATGGCGATGGTCGTGGTTTTCCCGGCGCCGTTGCCGCCCAAAAGACCAAATGTCGCGCCGGCGGGGGCGGCGAAGTCGAGGCCGTCGACCGCCAGTACATCATCATACCGTTTCGTCAGCGCCTGGACTTCGATCACGGAGTTCGTGGATGGGTTCATGGGCCGCACGGTTAGACGATTTCGCGTTGGGCGGAAACCGGAAGCCCCGTTAACGGATGATTCAGGATTTTCAGGGATGTTCGCGATCTGATGATTCGGGACACGCGGCGCTATGAGTATCGTTCAACTGGGACTGCTATTCGCGATATTGGCGCCGATCGTTTTCGCTCTTCGGGTCGCGTTCTCTCGCCGGCGCCCGACCCAGGCGACCGGCAGTGTTGCACGGCATGAAATCGGTGGACCTGTCGGGAGCCATCTGACCCGACCCCATTCCGGCTCCGAAACCTTGGACCTGGCACGTGAGGTGCGAGCGGCAGCAGACGAAGTGGACGGGCTTGCATGGGCTTACTTCGTCGGAATCGACCTGGCCGTTGACCCGGGGATAAGTTTACGCGCCGATCCGACCATATCGCGGACCGTTTTGAGTTCGACAATTGGAACCGCGGTCCGAGCGGCTCCGGGAGGGCATGTGCTGGTCACGGCCCACATTCTCAGGAAGCAGGCACACATCCGCATCATCGACGATGGTGTGTGCGCGGATCAGCGATCTCGTGAAAGTCAGTTGCGCGAACCCGCGGACCTGTTGGCGTTGCTGGGTGGTTCGCTCGCTGTCGAAGCAAGGCCTGGCCGAGGCACGGCGGTCACCATCCGGCTTCCACTGGCGGGGCCGGGCCCGGAGGTAAACGATCCGCGCGCAATGCGTACGCTGGTCGAACAGGAGGCCTGACGCAGGTCCAGAATCACTGGGCTCCATCCAGGATGGCGAGCGACGGTCATCCCTTTGTGCGGTCTGACCGTCGGTGCATACTAAGCGGGAGGTCTTGAAGCGGGAGCAAGCCATGCCGGTCGAAAAGCAGCCCTATCGCGACGCGATGGCCCGGTTGGGCGCGGCGGTGAACGTGATCACGACCGATGGGCCGGGTGGGCGAGCGGGCTTTACCGCGTCGGCGGTGACGAGCGTAACCGATACGCCTCCGACGTTGCTGGTATGCGCCAATCGGGCAAATGACTCGTATCCGGCGTTCAAGGAAAATCAGGTGTTGTGCGTGAACACGCTGACCCCGGCACAGGAGGGATTGTCGCCAATCTTCGCCGGCATGACCGACCACACCGAAGAAGAGCGATTCACCGGCCATGACTGGCATACGCTGGAGACAGGAGCTCCCGTCCTGGACAAGGCCCTGGTCGTGTTCGATTGCCGTATCACCCAGATTGTCGAGGCCGGAACGCACGACGTCTTCTTCTGCTCGGTCGAGGCGGTACGGCTTGGCACGGCAAATGAGGGGCTGATCTATTACGGGCGTGGCTATCACACGGTCGTGTTTAAGATCTGACCGCGCGACGGGTTGCGGTCAGACAGGGAGGTACGGCACAGGGACGAAGAAGCGGCCGCCCACTGTCCTCAGCGCATTGTTTTCGCTCTTTAACGATACGTCACGTAGAGCAATCAACATCTGGCCCGCGACAGTTCGGCGCCAAAACCATTGGTCAATCTGCCGCGCGGAGGGCGGTGCCCCGTCTGCTTGCACGGCCTCTCCGTACAGCGCCTTCAGGTCGTCGGCCAGGAAGCGCAAAGCCAATGCCGGTGTGTCGTGCTGAGGAATTGTTGGCAAATCACCGTTCAGAAATGCCGAGGCGAATGCGGGCCAGGCCTCCGGCGGTTGGCCCGCGAGGCCGACCGTGGTGCGGCCAAACCGGGTCTTGAACCGCTCCCATACCGGCATTACCGCCAGGAGTTCGATCCGGAATGCTGCCTCCCATGCGCTCGGGCCATGAAGTTCGGACGGCGGCGGCAGGGAAATAGCGGGCTCCCAATCCGGGCGATCAAACCAGCTTGGATTGTCGTCCGGAAAATGTTCGAGGACGACCGGGCCGTCCGCGCGCTCCAACAAACGCAGCGCCTGCATCAGGACACGGCGTTGGAATGGAGGATCGTTCGGTTCGCCTAACGGCCGGCCCAACATGAACGGCAACATTACCGCTCGCGGCGGCCGGGTTTTTTCGACCTGAGGCAGGACAAGCGCGAGCACTGTTGTCGGCAGGCCTCGTTCTTCCAACATATGTGCCATCGCGCTCACGGCGCGAGTGCACAGCGGTCAAACAGGGGCCAGAACGACAGCGTTGCACTGATCGGCGAGCAGCGCGGCGGCGATGCCATCCGCCGATTCCACCATGGCAGCAGGGTCGGTTGAGCCCATGACCGTGTAGTGAGTGGCGGCAACGCTTCCAATCACGCCTTCAGCCGCGAGTTCGCGCAGCCGGTCGATCGGATACACAACGTTGATGTCCCGTTGGAACCCGGCGCGATCGAAGTTTATCGAGACGTGGCTCACGAGGATTTCATCGTTGCTCCAGCCGCTGGGAACCGCGCGATATTCACCTGACCCGAACGGGAACGGTTTGTCGCCGCGGCGGATCAACGCCGCGCTGCTGACGATCGCCACTCGGCGCTCCGACAGGTTCGGTCCGCCGACAAACGGCGTCGTAGCGAAACTCGGACAAGGGAGGTTCGCCACCGCCGTGCGAGTCGGTTCAGGAATGTCTTCGAGTCGGGCCATACGAGCTTCTTTCATGGTTTCCGTTCGGACTGGCGTGGTCAGGCCGGCTCGGAAAAAATTATATTCTGCGCACCCGACCATAGCACCAGCCTGCCCAGACTGACGAGATGCTCGGTACCCTCGATCACCGTCAGAAAATGGTTACCGGCGAGCTGACCCATCTTGCTGGCGAAGCGAACGCCGCCATAAGCCAGCAGAATCTCGGTTTCGCTGATGCCACCTGGATAGAGCAGGATCTGCCCAGGCGCCGGGTAGCTGGTATGGTTTTCAAAACCGAGGCCGAGATCGAGATCGCCGAGCGGGATCCAGCAGGCCTCGCCGCTCCAGCGCACGTGGATGATACGCTCCCGATATGGAAGCAATTGGCGGAACCTCGCGCACGTCTTTGGTGCGGCGGCCTCCTCGAAGCGCGCGGTGAACTGGAATGGGCCGGCAGAGATATGGACCAGGCTCACGAAGCAACTCCGGCGATGGTTTGTAAGAAAGTCATTGGTTTTGGCAAACCGGTCCACCGTGGCCTTAGGACAAGAACGCCTCGCCATCCGAATGGCGAGGCGTCCCCGTCATTGGGTGACGCTGGTCACATCTGTTCGTAATTGCCCTTCGCGTCCCAGATATACATCACGTAAGCGCCGGACGTGATGTCGCCCTTTTTGTCGAAGCTCACCGGGCCGAGCACACTCTGCCAGGGTCCGCTCGCTTTCAATGTCGTCGCGACCTTTTTCGGGTCGGTCGTGCCGGCTTTTTTCGCCGCTTCAGCCCAGATCTGGATCACGGCGTAGGTGTAAAGAACATAGCCTTCGGGATCGATGTTCTGATCCTTGAATTCCTTCACGACCTTGGCTGCCCCGGCGTTTTTGCGGGGATCGGGCGAGAAGGTCATGATTGTTCCCTCCCCCGCCGGACCTGCGATCTGCCAGAACTCCTTGGTCACCAGGGCATCGCCGCTGACCAAGGTCACCTTCATGCCCTGCTCTTTGGCCTGGCGTATGATAAGCGCTGCTTCGGTGTAGTAGCCGCCGATATAGATCACGCTGATTCCGGCCTGCTTCAGCCGGCTAACGATGGCGCTGTAGTCTTTCTCGCCGGGCGTGTAGGCGTCGTACGTCGCTTCTTTGACACCGGCCGCGTTCAGCGACTTTTTGGTCTCATCGGCGAGGCCTTTTCCATAGGCCGAGTTGTCGTGCAGAATCGCGATCTTCTGGTTCTTGTAGTGTTTGGCCAAATATTGGCCGGCGACCTCGCCTTGCTGGTCGTCACGGCCGCATACGCGGAACGTTCCCCAGCCGCCTTCATCGGTGTATTTTGGGTTGGTCGACGCGGGCGAGATTTCGAGAATGCCTTCCTCGAGATACACTTTACTGGCAGGGATGGAACTGCCGGAGCAATAATGTCCGGCCACGAGGACGACCTTTTTCTCCACCATCTGATTGGCGACCGAGACTGCCTGCTTCGGGTCGCATGCGTCATCCGAGATGGTCAGCGCGACCTGCTTACCCAGGACTCCGCCCGCCTTGTTCAGGTCCGCCACGGCCTGCGTCGCTCCGGTTTTCATCTGGTCGCCGGCCGCGGCGTTGGAGCCGGTCAGCGGTCCGACGACTCCGATCTGCACCTGTGCCATCGCCGGCACCGATAGCAGGCCCATCAGCGCGACCACCCCCAGCAAATTTTTGTTCAGCATCGAGCATCCCCATTGTTATTCCAACGGCGTCACCCTAGCCCGCATGGGCGAGAAGCGCCAGAATCCGTGCTCGAACGATTCGGCCCAGAGGTTGTCGCGCTGCGCCGGCATCCGGGCAATCTCGAGCCGGTTCTGATATGTCGGACGAGGAGCGTGGTTCCGATCCAATTCCGCGGTTCCATGATCAGCCGCGGTGGGAGCCGTGACCATTACCGCAATCACTCCCTCCAGAGTACAAGGTCTTTCAGCCGCGATTTAACACAGTTTTAATCCACGACGTGTTCAATGCTTGGATGGCACCCGATACCAGAGGAGAAACGTTGCACTTGCCGGGTGGACATTCCACCCTGCTACCTGACCGCGAGCAGTCGGCCCCGATCGTTAGGGGAGCACTCAAATCGGCTCCGCGCATCCGCAATATCTATTGGTGCCAGTTTCCTCGGGATATGCGCCAGCCCGAGTTCTGGAAAACCCGGCCTGTGGTCATTATTTCGCACAAGAACTTGTTAACTGGGCCGATCCTTGTCGTTCCAATGACCACGAAACCTCAGCATGGCGACAAGTGGGCGGTCAGGCTGGAGAAGAACCCAAACCCGAAGCAAACGTGCGATGTTTGGGTCGTTTGCAACCACCTTTACACGGTAGGTTGCAGCCGCCTGTCCCAGTTTGGCGGCTCTGTGCCTCGGCTTACTCCGGCCGAGTTCCGTCCCATCCATGAACTGGTGCTAAAATGGGTGCCGCGGTTAGTATCTCTTGACTCCGGTGAGTAGAATTCCCAATATGGTGGAGGAACCTGAGTGGTGACCGTCGCCCGGCAACGGGAGTTAGTTGAGCGCCTTCGGGTTGCTCCGCCAAGGGACCCTCCGGGGTCCTTTGGCATATTCTGGCCAATGTTGGCTTTGCCACATTCCATTCCCTTTTGTGACAG
>JBEKGV010000288.1:0-6004 GCA_050012615.1 Acetobacteraceae bacterium
TCTACGAGACAGCGAACATCCCCGGCCGCTTGTAGCCCGGCGGAGCCGCTCCGAGCCGCGGCTGACGGGAGTGGGGTCGAATTTCAACGACGATTCACAGATGGATACGTCATCCCGGGTACTTCCCGAACATGATCCACCCCCCGCTGCTTGGCGTCGTGAACGCCCCCAACGCGGTCTCCGCCCGGACCCTGACCTGCCGAGCGCCAGCCGTGCCGCGGAGCTGCTCAATGCAATCGGTGTACATCGCCGTCCGCGTCCGCCCATTCCCCAGATTGCCGCCGCTCGAGCACAGCGGGTGCGGTCCCTCGACCCTGATATCGCCCGCGTAGAACGCGAAGGCATCGCCGCGTTTAACGCCGTGCCACTGGAAGGCCTCCAGGAAGAACTGCGTCATGGGGGCGTAGCCATCATAAGGATTGAATATGTCAACGTCCGAGGGCCCCAGCCCGGCGCCCTCGTACATTCTCCTGGCGGCACGATCGGTCCAGTCCTCGATCTGCTCCAGATCGGCCTGGGTGGAGCGCTGCCTGAAGTTGTGCTGTGAGTGATTGAGCACATAGACCGGCTTCTGCCGCATGTCGCGGGCTCGCTCGGCGGTCGTGAACAGATACGCGGCCGATGCATTGACCGGCCGGTCGCAGTCCCACAGCCGGAGCGGGTTCAGCACGTAGCGCGAACTGAGGTACTCCTCGGCGGTAAGCTGCGGTACCTGGTGGCTGGCATTGAACCCCCACGGCGTGAGCAGCCCGTTGCGGTGCTGGTTGATGACGAAAGGCGCGAGGTCGTCGTGCTTGCCGCCGTATTTCAGGCAGTACTGACCGTGCGGGAACATGTTGATGAAATCGTTGCCGCCGTGATTGCCCCAGGGTGCCGTCCATTGGCGAGCGCCGCGGGCGTAGTCGTCGGCGTTCTCGCCACCGCGCCGATAGCGGCCTTCGAGATTGCCTGTCGGGTAGATGACGAGACAGGTGCTGCAAACTCCGTCACCGACGGCCTGTGCCGCCATGCCCACCATTTCGCTGATGGTCGGCACTCCCGTCGGCGCGAATTTGACGTTGGTCAGCCCCATCTGCGCGATGAGCCACTGCGCGTTGATCAGAGTAAGCCCCCACTCCGAACCGTAGGGCGGGTCGAAGTAGGGCCGTGGCGCCCACTGCGACGCGGAGCCGCCGCTGCCGCCCGCGATATGGCTGTCGCAGCAGATCACGCCGTCGATCTGATCCGGCGTCACGCCCGCCTCGTCCATCGCCTTCTGGCAAGCCAGGATGGAGTAGGCACCGAGCGTCTTGTCCATCGAGATGCCGTCCCAGCGCCGGTCGACCGGAGAATGTCCGACGCCAGCCACCGCGACCTTGCCACGGTGCTCCCATACGCCGAGCCCGTCCTTATCTCGCCGCCACTGATACCGGTCCGGCGCGCTCATGGGTCCACCTTTCCTCTATGCTTTAAGCGACCACCCGCCACTCATGAATGAGCTGATCCGGGGCCACCTCCTCGAACGTCACCTCGACGGCGGCGCCCACCGGCACCTTGTAGGGCGGGGTGCCCGGGAGATTGGAGTAGAAGTTGACCCGCGGGTCCGCGTCCAGCGTCACCATCGCCATGTTATAGGGCTGATCGGCCATACGCCGGTTGAGGCGGCCGTCCTCGATCACGATGTAGCTCGCGATATGGCCGCGTCCCACGACCTCCTTCCACGCCAGACCGGCGGCCGAGCCGCAGACCTGGCAGGCCTGCTGGGGCGGGTATTGCAGCCTGTCGCACGCATCGCAGTGCTGCAGGACGAGCCGCCTTTCATTGACGGCGTCCCAGAACGGCTTGCTCAACGCGTCGGCGACGGGGATCAGCTTCGGCATCGTTTCACTCCGCGCTCCGTCCAACCCACCCGCCATACACCGGATACTGGCAGCAGATGAACTCGATATACGCCGGCCTCCCCGACGTATTGACGTCGAGCGCCCGCCGCAGGGCCGGGATGACCTCGGCTGGCTCGGTCACCCGTTCGGTGTGGAAGCCGAGGGCGCCGATCACCTTCGACATATCCACCTCGTCGTAGCCCATGACCTGGTGGGTGAAAGGATCGTGTCCCGGCCCCCAGAAGCCGGGTCCATAGCCGGCAAAGCCGCCATTGCTGATGTGCACGACCGTGATTCCGAGTTTCTCGCGCAACAATACCTCCAGGTTGCCGAGCATATAGCCAAGCCCCGCTTCGCCGGTCACCGCCACGGATGCCCGGTCCGGAAACGCCTTTTTGGCGGCAATGGCGGCCGCCAGGCTGAAGCCGAGGGTAGAAACATTGCCCCAGCCCAGGAAGCCGCGCGGGATGAGGGTGTCGAAGACGGTGCTGAGCTGGTCGCGCGTGTTGCCGGACTCGTGCGTCACGAACGAATTGTGCAAATCCAGCACCTCCATGAGATCGCCGTACACCCGATAGGGGTTGATCGGCGTCTCGTCGGAATTCATGACCTGCCGGTATCTGGCGAGTGCCTCGTCGCGCGCCGCCTTCACTTCCGCCGCCACATTCCCCGCCGCCACGTTACCCGCCGTATGGCCGGCACCGGCCGTTCGCTCGAACACTTCCTGTCGGAGCGCCCGCAAAGTCAGGCCCGCATCGCCGATCAACGCGTGCGCCGTCGGATACATCTTGTTGATGTGCAGCTCGTCGATGTTGCAGTGGATGATGGTCTTCTTCGCCGGATCGGGAATGGCGTGGCTGAAGCGGCCCGGCGACAGGCTCGAGCCCACGGCGAGGATGACGTCGCTTTTGTTCAGGTAGTGTGCGATTTGATCACCGCGCACGCCGACGAACAGCTTATGGTTCTCCGGGAACGCGCCCTTGGCCTTGAGGGTCGTGATCACCGGCACGTTCACGAGCTCCGCCAGCGCTTTGAGGTCTTCCGAGGCGCCCGCGTAGATGACCCCCTCGCCGGCGTAGATCAGCGGGTCACGGGCACCCAGGAGCAGGTCGACCGCGGCGCGCACATCCGCCGGGTCCGGCGCCGATTTCCAGCCCTTCACGGGACGGTAGGGGTCGGCGGTCTCGTCGTACGTGGCCGTGGCATTGGGAATGGCCAGGATCACGGGGCCCGGTCTGCCGCTGCGCAGCATGGTGAAGGCGCGGCGCATGAACTCAGGCGTGCGCTCGGGCTTGTCGAGATAGCCGAACCACTTCGACACGGTCTTCATGGCCGATGCGACATCGTACTGGCTGTTGCCCGAACTGCCGGCCGGCACGCCATCGGTGATGCACAGAACGGGAGAGCCATCCTCATAGGCCTGCGCCAGCCCGGCGTAGGCGTACTGCATGCCGGCGGCATTGACGCCCCCCTGGAAGGTGCACACCCCGATCCGTGAGCCTCCAGTGATGCGCGAGAACGCGTCGGCGACCGCGACGGCATAGCGATCGTCGCGCATCATCAGCATCGGCACCCCTTCCCTGCCAAGCGCGTTGTTCACCCGGCAGACCGGGAAGGTCGAAACCCAACCCACACCCTCCTGCTTGAGAATGCGGGCAATGCCGGTCGCTACATCGATCGTCATGGATGTGGTCTCCTTTGCATGGAGCCGAGCCGTCAGCCTCCGTGTGAGCACATTGAAGCATACAAGGACCACCCGCAAACTTGTTGATGCCAATTGCAGCGTAGCGCCGGGCCGCTCCGGTTTTCAGTTCTCGTGGCGCGCCCGGGGATGAAGCGGAACGACCGCGACGCGGTGCCATGGACAAAGCTGAGCCGCGAGTCGCGGAGCACGGCGGGCGTTTCAAACGTGACTCGCCGGCGTCACCTCAACGCGCATCTCGTCCAGGATCGGACGCCAAATGTCTGTCGCCGCTTTTCGTTTCACTGACGATGAACAGCGGAAAGGCTCGGCTGTTGTCGTAGATCCGTCAGAGGTACTCACCTATCACGCCCAACATGATCATGATGGTACCGCCAATGGCCATCAGGAGGATCATGATGGGGGCCCATCCGGAGAATGGTGTTCTGTGGACTATGCGTGCATAAACGATGAACAGTGAGTAGACCACACTCAACATCGCGACGATCACGCCGATCCCCGACATGATTCGGATCGGCAAGTATAAGGTGTCAACCAAAAAGTCGATAACGATCTTGATCTTCTTGCCGATGGTGTAGCCGGATTTGCCATATTCGCGCCGCTCGCGAACATATGGAATGAAAGCCTTGCTAAATCCGACTGACAAAAGATACCCTTGCAGGAAGTTGTGGCGTCCTTTGAACGAGCACAGGAGTTTGCAAACTCTGCTGCTCATCAGCCAATAGTCGAAGCCGCCACTGGGCAGCTCCGGGCAGGACACTCTCGCGAAGCCATAGGCCAACCTTGAAAACAGCTGCGTCGAGCGCCCATCGTTACGGCCCTCCCGGTATGCGACGACGATCTCCGTGGCGTCGCGCCAGTAGGCAACCATCTTGGCCATGAGGGAGATGGGGTCCTGGAGATCCGCCGAGACGCAGATGACGGCGTCCCCTTCGGGATGGTTAAAGCCAGCGAACAAAGCACCGAGCTGTCCGAAATTCCGCGACAAGTTCAGCGGAGAGACTCTTTCCCCGTATTGTTCTTTCAGACGCAGAAGCTCCGCCCAGGAGCCATCCAACGAACCATCGTTGACGGGCGCCCCAAACACGTGGGGTGCAATGAAGGGTCGTCCCGCTCTGGACGGATAGTCGGAAGAACGTGATGGTTTCCGTCATTCCCGGCCATGTGTACCGACTCAGTCCAGACGAGAATGCAAGCGAAACCGACAGGGGCGACATGGCTCTCCGCGGTCCTCCCACAACGCATCCCGAGGTGCCCGATGCGTGTCGGTTTACCCGCGGATTGCACTATGAGAGGGCGAGTTCGGCGACCAGGCTTTGGAAATAGTTACCGCCTGCTTTTGGCTGTCACTCCAGGATCCACCCACGCCGGCCGGAGACCGTGCAGGTTCAGAGCCTCTGCGACAGCCCTCGAGGTCGTGACGCCACCGGCATGTATCTGCCTCGCGACCGTTGGCACATTTTCGCCGGGGGCGTCCGCCTCCGCCCAGTTGATCGTGCGATCCCGAGAGGGTCGTGCTGTCGAAAAAGACCATGCCCTCCGGAGGACTTAGAACCACGCACGTTAGCTGTACAACCATGAAATGGAGTCTCCAATGAAAATCGCGAATATCTCCGCGGCATTAATGTCTGTCGGCCTGCTGATCGCCGCCCCGGCTATCGCGCAAACGCCTTCGGCGACAAAGCAACCGACACAAGCGTGGGGCGGATTGTCGTGCAACCTCGTCGCCGACGCAAAGGCCGACCCGGAGTGCGCCGCTTACCTCAAGCAAAGGTCCCAGAATTTAACCCCCTCTCCCCTCCAGGCCACTGAGGAGGCGACTGGGGAGAAGAAATAAGACCGATGCACTGGTTCTATCCGGGTTGCAAAAGCCAACCCGGATAGAACAGTGCCAATCTGAAAGGAAGCGATCCTCGTTCAATTGTGATCGATGTCTCAATCGAGAAAGGCTCGCTTCGTCAGGGGTCGTCCAATCGTGACCGGCGCGTGCCGGACCTGAGCTGCCATCCCGCGGCTGTTCGCGTTGGGGCGAGTGCATTTCGCGGCACAGTTCCGGGCGGCAACCCAGATTCCTCCCGCGCGATCCGCGTGGGAGCTGAGTTGTTCTTCGGGGATACCACGAACCCGTAGCTACTGCCTCCGAAGTACAGAACGCCCCCCGAACGCTCGGGGAGTTCGTTCACGCGTAACCACTATCGGACCAAACCCAAACGGAGAGAGATAAATGACTGAAGCAATCAACCATGGCCGCCGTCGTATTCTGGGCACCGCGGCCATGACGCTTGCCGTCTCCCCATTCGTCATGACCGGCACGACGGCCGCGCAACCCGGCAGCGGAAAATCGACGGGCGTACCCGCGATCAGTCCAGGGACGAACACATCGTTCAGCTCGCTTAAACAGATCAACGCCGGCTTGTTAAATGTTGGGTACGCCGAGGCCGGG
>JBEKGV010000289.1:0-5982 GCA_050012615.1 Acetobacteraceae bacterium
TGGCGCCATCGTCCAGGCCATCGAGCGCGTCGCCACGCAAGTACTGACCCATTCGGCGCAGGATATGCAGCCGCGCGACATTGACGATCGCCGGGTCGAACGGCAGGTCCAGCGCGACGAAGAAATCCTCGGCCGACGACAACTGCCCAAGCTCGGTCATGATACTCATGCGTCGATCCCTTTACTGTCGCGGTGCCGCGTTTCGGCCAGCCTGGCTTCCAGGAACTCGATACGGTCAATCAACGCCGAGAGTGCGTCGCCCACCGGATCCGGCATCAGGTGATGCTCGAGGTCGATCCGGTTGTCGATCCGATGCCGGCGACGCGCGGTTCGCACGATCCTGCCGGGAATACCGACGACGGTCATGTCCGGCGGCACGTCCTCGATCACCACCGAGTTCGCGCCGACCCGCGCGCCGCGTCCGACGGTGACGGGCCCAAGGATTTTCGCGCCGGCGCCAATCAGCACACCGTCTCGCACGGTCGGATGACGCTTGCCTGGCGACCAGCTTGTGCCGCCCAATGTGACGCCGTGATACATGGTGACGTCGTCACCGATCTCGGCCGTTTCGCCGATCACCACGCCCGCGCCATGATCGATGAAAAAGCGGCGTCCGATGCTGGCGCCGGGATGGATGTCGACGTTGCTCACCAGGCGAGCGAACCACGACAACATCCGCGCCAGGAAACGGCAACGTCGGCGCCATAACCGGTTGGCGACCCGGTACCACAACACGGCGTGGACCCCGGGGTAGGCGAGGATGATTTCCAGTGTGAAACGAGCCGCCGGGTCGCGCGCCTTCACGCATACCACGTCCTCGCGGATTTGCCGCCACAAACTCAATCGAGGCGGATCGGGCGCTTGCATGGCCAATGTCACGGACATCGGTCATCGCCCTCCCATGACGTGCGATACCCCAATTCCTCGGGTCATCGCGTCATGCGGAGGGATCCAGCGCCGGCCCGTCGTGGCCGACGGAAGACCGAGCAACGTAGCGACGCGCGATGCCAGAGGCGGCATCAGCGCAAGATCGACGTCGACCGGATGCAAAGTGGAAATACGAATGGCGCCGACAACGTCTTCGAGCTGCGCGGTGTTTGAGTGCGCGGCCCGTCTGACCATACTGACGCTGACATGCGTCGCGCCGCCCTGCACCGCCGCGAGTGTATTGGCCGTCGCGAGACCAAAATCGTCGTGGCCGCGGAATTCGAGTTCAAGGTCGGTCTCGGCACACAGCTCGCGGAACAGCGAATGCGTCCTCAGCGGGTGCAGCACGCCCATCGTGTCGGTGTAGCGGAAGCGGCTCGCGCCCGCCGATTCCGCCGTCGCGATAACAGCGCGAATCAGATCGAAATCGGCGCGGCTCGCATCCTCGCCGCAGATCGCTACGGTCAGGCCGCTTTCACGCGCATGGCCGATGATGCCGGTTATTCTGTGCAAAACCGCGGTGCGGCCGACAAACCGCGAAGAAAGTTTTACCGACAGCGTGACGGCGGCGAACCCCGACCGGATGGCCGCGTCGACGGTGCGCCTTGACGCCGGTCCCCAAAGGACCGGCCTCGCGCGGTCCAGTGCCGCCGCCGTTATGGCCAAATCGGCGATCGCCGTGGCGCGACACGACGGAAAGGCGAATTCGATCTCCGCCACGCCCAGTTTTTCCAGGCCGCGAGCGATGATTGTCCGGTCTGACCGGGACAATTCCGGCCGTGCATATCTCTGGACATCCCGCAGGGTCGAATCGTTGATAACGATGGCGGGCGGCCGTTTGATCGTCATCGCTCCATCCTCCTCAATTGACCCGCGACCCAATTTCATCCCCACCCCCCTGGGCGAACAGGGATATCGCGCGAGCTCGCTCGACGATGCGCGGCAATTCGTCCAGCACGCGATCGACGTCGGCATCGATGTTGCCGCGCGAGAACGAAAACCGGATCGCGCCATGCACGGCGGTGAACTTCACGCCCATCGCGCGCAGCACGTGCGACGGCTCCATGGATCCCGAGGCACATGCCGACCCGGACGAAGCCGCAATCCCGATTTTGTCGAGCCCGTCCAGAATCGGTTCGGCCTCGGCTCGGTTGAATGCGATGTTGGACGTGTTGGCGAGACGCTCGACCGGATCGCCGGTTACCGCGCTGTCGGGCACGCGTTGGAGAACGCCTTGCTCAAGCCGGTCACGCAGGGCACGGATCCGGCAGAGGTCCTGGTCGAGATGCAATGCCGCGAGTTGCGCCGCCTTACCCAGTCCGACGATCGCCGGAGCGTTCTCGGTGCCGCCGCGACGGCCGCGCTCCTGTTTGCCGCCAAGGATCAGCGGACGGAACGGCGTGCCTTTGCGCACGTAGAGCGCGCCGATCCCCTTCGGCCCATGCAGCTTGTGCGCCGACAGCGACAGCATATCGACCGCTGAGGCCTTGATGTCGATCGGCGTTTTTCCCACCGCCTGCACCGCGTCGGTGTGAAACAGCGCGCCCGCCTCCTTGGCCAGCGCCGCCAGTTTCGCGATCGGAAATACCGTTCCGGTCTCATTGTTCGCCCACATGATCGAAGCGATCGCGGTGCGCGGACCCAAAGCCGAGCGATACACGTCCAGGTCCAGTCGGCCTTTACGATCCACCGGAATGCGATGCACGGTCACGCCGCGACGCCGCTCGAGTTCGGCGCACAATGTCAGCAGCGCCGGATGCTCGACGGCGGAAACGACCACCTCGTCGCGCCCATCCGGGTTGTCGAGCGCTGACAAAATCGCCGTGTTGTCGGACTCGGTGCCCCCCGACGTGAAGACGATTTCCTGATCCAGTGCCGCGCCGATCAGATCGCGAACCGCGCGTCGCGCATCGCGCACCGCGCCGGCGACCGCCGCGCCGAACGCATGCGTGGACGATGCGTTGCCGAAATGCTCTGTGAAGAACGGCAACATGGCGGCGAGCACGTCCGGGTCCACCGCGGTCGTGGCGTTGTTGTCAAGGTAGACCGGGTGCATGTCCACTTCCTGGTTAGGCATCGAAACGGTCCGACGCGGTTTCGGACGGCGTGGTCACGGTCAACCGAACGACTTGCCGCAGGAGCAGTTCGACTTCGCCTGGGGATTGTCGAACACGAAGCCGGAGCCTTCCATGCCGATGACGAAGTCGACCGTCGTGCCTTCAAGAAACCCGACGCTGGCCGGATCGATGAACACCTTCACGCCGCTTTGCTCGACCGTGATATCGCCCTGGTCGGTTTCCGCGACGAGGCCCATTTTGTATTTCAGTCCGGCGCAGCCCCCGGCTTCGACCATGATCCGCAATCCGGCGATGGGGTCCTTGGCGCCGTCGATCGCCATCCTGACGGCGTTCACGGCGCTCTGTGTCATGTTGATCATCGTGGGTTCCTTGGCCATTCGTGGTGTGACGCCAAAGCACAGAGCAACATTGATGCCAGGTGAAATCCGGCGGTAATGCCTTGATTTTTCGGTGTTCGACGTGTCGCTTCGTGCTGTCGGAAACGCGACACGTCGGATTCTGGACGACCCGCCGGGCGTTACAGCAACCCAAGCTCCAGCTTCGCGACTTCGGTCATCCGGTCGCGCGTCCAGGAAGGCGACCAGACCAGAGCGACCAGCACCACGCTCACACCGGGCACCAGCGAAACGATATTTTGCACCTGTCCCGGCAACGACCCCGCTACCGGGCAGGCCGGCGTGGTGAGGGTCATTTCGATATAGACCAGACCGTCCCGACGCACCATGACGTCGTAAATCAGTCCGAGATCGACGAGATTGACCGGCAGTTCCGGATCGCGAACGGTGCGCAGCGCCGCCATGACCTCGGCTTCCAGCAACTTGTCGCCCGCATCGGCCGGCGGCCGCTCCACTTTGGTCACGCGCGGCCGTGCCATGACCGGAAGTTCGACCGCGGACTGCCGCGCGGCCTGGCCGTGTTCGACGTTCGTCATGGCGCTACTCGGTCTTCACCGTTTCACCCAGGACACCGGCTTTGAGCGCGGCGTCGAAGGCATGCCAGGCCAGGGTCGCGCATTTGACCCGCGCCGGGAACGTGCGCACACCGGTCAAAGGTTCCAGCCGCTCGGCGGCGTCTTCCAGTTCGGGGGCGACCTCGATCGTCTCTCCGGTCGTCACCCGCGCGTGAAACGCTGCGAACACCGCCTCCGCCTGCGCCAGAGACAATCCCGTCAGGATCTCAGTCATCAGCGAGGCCGACGCGGTCGATATGGCGCAACCGCGACCCTCGAAGCTGACCGCCGAGATGCGGTCGCCGTCGATCTTCATGAACACGGTGACCCGATCGCCGCACAGCGGATTGTGACCGTGCGCGAGATGGCTCGGGTCCGCCAGGCCGCCGAAATTCCGCGGCCGCCGCGCATGGTCCAGGATGATGTCCTGATAGAGATCGCGCAGGTCCATGCCGGTTCCCCGTTGTTAAACGCCAAACATGTGACGCGCGGCCTGGACGGCGGAGACCAGCGCGTCGACGTCAGACTCATCGCTGTAGACACCGAACGAGGCGCGCGTGGTCGCGTCCAGACCCAGATGGTCCATCAGCGGTTGGGCGCAATGATGGCCGGCGCGCACCGCGACGCCGTGCGTGTCGAGCACCGTTGCCAGATCGTGTGGATGCACGCCGTCCAGCGTGAATGACACGACGCCGATGCGCCGCGCGCCCGCCCCGATGACGCGCAGACCTGGAATAACCGCCAGGCGCTGTATCGCGTATTCGGTCAGTGCCGCTTCATGCGCGAAGATCTCATCGCGGCCAATGGACTCGATGAAGCCCAGAGCGAGGTCGAGGCCGATCGCGCCGGAGATGTCCGGCGTGCCGGCCTCGAAGCGCGCCGGCGGCGGCGCATAGGTCGATCGCTCGAACGTTACGGTCTGTATCATGTCGCCGCCGCCCTGCCACGGCGGCATGCTGTCCAGGATCGCGCGCTTCGCGTACAGCCCGCCGATGCCGGTCGGGCCATACAGCTTGTGGCCGGAGAAGACGTAAAAATCGCAGTCCAGATCACGCACGTCCACTGGAATGCGTGGCAGCGCCTGGCAGCCGTCGAGCAGCACCTTGGCGCCCTTCGCGTGCGCCAGCCGCACCACGTCCCGCACCGGCAGGATATGCCCCGTCACGTTCGCGACATGGGTCATCGACACCAGTTTGGTCCGCTCGTTCAACAACCGTTCGAACGCGTCCAGGTCGAGGCCGCCGGTCTCGCCGATTGGCGCCACCACCAGTTCGATCCCGATCCGGTCACGCAGGAACTGCCACGGCACGATGTTGGAATGATGCTCCAGAGCGGAGATCACGACCTGGTCGCCGGCTCGCAGGAATGTGCCACCCCAGGATTGCGCGACGAGATTGATGCCTTCGGTGGCACCGCGCACGAAGACGATTTCGCTGTCGCCGGCGGCGTTCAGGAACGCCGCGACATTGTGCCGCGCCAGTTCGAAACGGTCGGTGGATCGCGCGCTCAGCCCGTAGACCCCGCGATGCACGTTGGCGTAGTCGGAGCTGTAGTAATCCGCCAGGCCCTCAATCACCGCGCGCGGCTTTTGCGCGCTGGCCGCCGTATCCAGGAACACGAGGCCGGGGTTGCGCGCGAAAATCGGAAACTCCCGGCGCAGCGCGCGCGCATCGAAAGCAGTGCCGATATCCACCGATGCATTCATGATCCGGCTCCGAGCCAGGCGTTCAGATAGCGACGCGCATGTGCGTCGATTTGCGGCGCCAGCGCGGCGGTGTCGAACACTTCGGCGGCGAAGGCCTCGATCAGCATGTGCCGCGCCATGGCGGGATCGATGCCGCGCGACAGCAGGTAGAACAATGCCGCCTCATCGAGGTCGCCGACGGTGGCGCCGTGACCGCATTTCACTTCGTCGGCGTGGATCGTCAGTTCCGGCTTCGTGTCCACCCGCGCGGTGGGACTGGTCAGCAGATTGCGATTTAACTGCCGCGCGTTGGTTCCGTCGGCGCCTTCGCGCACCATGACCGA
>JBEKGV010000290.1:0-5979 GCA_050012615.1 Acetobacteraceae bacterium
CCCAGTACATGGCGGCTGCTGCGGCACGGGCTTTCTCCGGCGCCGCGGCCATCGACCATTCATCTCGAAGCCTTCTCCGAACAGACACCCAATCCGGACAGCCGGGTCATGCTATCGGACAAGATCGACGCACTTGGGCTGCGGCGGGTGAAAATCGACTGGCGGCTCGACAGCCTGACGGGACATACGCTGCGGACATTCACGAACAGTGTGGGCCGGGAATTCAAACGACTCGGCCTGGGCACTTTGCAAACAGCCGATTGGCTCGAGAAGCCGGTTCCCGGTTATCCGGACGTGATCGACTCCTATCATCACGCGGGCACCACCCGAATGGCGGACAGCCACACGCGCGGAGTCGTCGATGCCAATTGCCAGGTATTCGGCGTGGACGGACTTTATGTCGCCGGCAGTTCGGTATTCCCGACCTCAGGTATCGCCAACCCGACGTTCAGCATCGCGGCGCTCGCCATTCGGCTGGCCGATCACATCAAACAAGACCTGTCGTCTTCAGTTCCGGTCCCGTCGTCGGCGAATCGGGCCTCCACCGCCGCGGACGCGATCGCATGAAAACCAGGAAGTTCACATTTTGCATTGATGCCGATCGCCATCGGGCGGAATGGCTTTGAGCGAGGCCGTACCGGCTCTCAAGGGGAAGAGCCTGAACACTCAAACCAGATTGTCCTCCAAAGGTCTGCTGTCGAAACCGGCGGTCTTCGGAAGTCTCATACCGATCGTCACTTTGCTCAACGCCGCCGTGGGCATGTTGCTGCCGAAGATGATGGAGCCTCGCGTATTCGGCGAGTACGCGCTGGTCATCACATTGATGAACTATGGGCTGATCTTCGATCTCGGAGGCTCGCAGGTCATCGACCGGCGGGTTCTCGCATATCTCGGCACTGGCCGGGCGGATTTGGCGCGGAGTATCGGCGAACGGCTGCTGTGGCTGCGTCTTGGTATCGCCGTGGTGGTTTTCCTGTTGACCAGCGTGGCGTTGGCGACGCTTGCGATGGCGAATGTGCTGCCGTTCAGACTGAGTGGCGGATTGCTTGCCTCGCTGGCCGGTCTGGCGGACATGGTCGCGCTAGGACCGGTCTATATATATCGCGCCAGATCCCAGCGGCGGGATTACGCGATCGGCACAGCCATTTTGCTGTCGGGGCTGATCTTCGCACGCCTCGGCGGACTGGTCGCCGCGGGGTTGACCGGCTGCCTGGCTGCTCTCGCGGTCTGGTATGTCACCTGCGCATTCTTGTTTCATCGGGATATGCCGTTGAAGGCATCGGAACGGCCAAGTGTCCGAGAGGCGATGTCGCTCATCGGCGATGGGCTCCCGTTCTTCCTGACCGTTTTTATCTGGTCATTTTATGTCACTGGAAATCGATGGATCGCTTCGTTTCTGATCGCACCCGACCAATTTGGTTTGTTCGCGTTCAGCGCGAATATCTTCTCGCTGCTGGTGGGAGCGGTGGGCGGCCTTAGCGCGTTCTATTATCCAAAAATCGTCGAACGAATCGTCGGATCGGGCCCTTATGCGCTGTCAGGCGTTCTGACCAGGGATTTATGCGGGCTGGTCGGGGTCGTGACGTGTGTGATGGGAGTCGGGGTCGTACTCGCGGGCTTCCTTATTAGTGTGATTTATCCTTCATATCACGACGGTATCGAAACGGCGCGGATCATTCTTGTCGCGGTGCCCCCCATGGCCCTTGCATCCTGGTTGCTGCCGCTCTCATTGATCGCCGGCAATCGCCCTCTCGTGGACGGGTTGGTGATCTATCCGCTCGCCAACGCCATATTGGGCGTCTCTATCTATTTCCTCTACCGACGTTTTGGCGATGTGGGGGCCGCCTGGGCATCGACCATCAGCGTTTTGCCGCTCAACGCAATGCAACTGCTGATGCTCCGGCACGCCAGGATCCTTAGAACCCAGGATACCATAATTCTTTTCGGGGTCTCTCTCGCCGCTTGTGTGATCCTCGGTCTGTTCGCATGGAGGGTGAGCGTTTGAACATGATTCGACAGTCCAATCCGCGCGCCCCTGCTCCTGGCTCGGAGGCTACCCGCCTCCCTCTCGATGCGATGACGATCGCCGTCACCGGTGCCAACGGCTTCATCGGCGCACGCGTGAGCGAACTGCTTTCGACTCTCGATTCGCCTCCCAAATTGAGACCGTTGTCGAGACGCCACGCCAGAGATCAGCAACACACCGTTGTGGATCTGGCAGACCCACATTCAGTTTCGACGGGACTGAGAGGCTGCGACGCGGTCATTCATTGCGCCTTCGATTTTTTGGACATGGCCGCCAACCTGCGGATCGCGGCCGTTCTCGCGAGTGAATGCGCGGCGATTGGCGCACGTCTGGTTCATGTCAGCACAGCGGCGGTCCATGAACCCTTTTCGGATGGGGAATTGGATGAAAGTCGTCAACCGGCCGATGGCGGATCCGATTATAAGCAGATTAAGCTCGCGATCGAGGACAACCTGCTCCGCCTGGCTCGCGAGCAGGAACTGGACCTCGTCATTCTTCAACCGACCATCGTCTACGGTCCATTCGGCCGGGCCTGGACGGATTCTCCGATACGGGAATTGCTCACCGGCACGGTGGTGTTGCCGGACGAGGGGCGCGGCCTGTGCAACGCTGTTTTCGTCGACGATGTCTGCCAGGCGGTGATTTCCGCACTGACCGTGCCACTCGCGTCCGGGGAGCGGTTTCTGATAAGCGGCGCGGCTCCCGTCACGTGGAAGGATTTTTATACGGCCTATCAGGATATTTTGGGCGTGGACGCGGTGCGATTGCAGCCAGCCGATGTTCGTTCATTCGCTAACGGCCCAGTGGAAGATGAACGCCGCGAAGTGGCCGTACCTTCGGGCAACCAGGGAGTTGACCGCGATGGATCGGCGACCGTTTCGCCGGCCCTTTCACGCGGTAAGCAGTTGAAAAATCTTGTTACAAAAACCATAGGATCCCGGGCGGCGACGCAGCTGAACATGTGGGTGAGCTTTCTACTCAGCCGAGTTACGGGCGGTACCGTACATAAGCTGACAGGTGCGAAGTCCGCGATGTTTAGTGCACGCTGCAACGTTCGGATCGATAAGGCGAAACGTTTGCTGGCCTATGAACCACGGTACGATCTCGCGGCCGGCATGCGAATGACCAGTCCTTACATTGTGGAAACTTATGGTCGTCTTGCGCGTCTGAGACCGAGACGTAAACTATGATGTGTTTCAACACGGCTGGGAAACACGACAACGAATCTCCGTCCGATGGCAGCGTCGTCTCGGCTCGAGAGATTTCATCTATAAATATAGTGCGTATGGAATTTCGTGGCGAGTGAAACGACCAGGTAGTCGCCCAATGGCGTGCTTGCTACCAGGTGAGACTCCATCTGTTACATTGAGATCCGCCTTGGCTCCAACGGAACGTGGAATTCGACATTGAATATAGTATATAACGCGACAGGCATTGACGTCTCGCTTTCGGATATCGGTGCGCACATGAATCGAACTCCTGAGTCACTGACGCACCAGGATCGCCGTTCGGCGATGAATGCCTGGATCCGTGCGCTCGATTATACAAAGAATTCGAATGAGGCGTCAGGGGTCACACTCTGCGGCATGCTCGATGATCTCGCCGATACCCACGGCGAGCGCGTCGCGCTTCTCGGCGAGGGTGAACAACTGAGCTACCGCGAACTGGCGGCGCGCGCGAACCGTTACGCACGATGGGCGATCGCCAGGGGCTTCGTTCCGGGCGACGTGATATGTCTCATGATGGCCAATTGTCCTGAATATGTCGCTATCTGGCTCGGATTGACCCGTGCCGGTTGTGCGGTCGCCTTGCTGAACACCAACCTTTTGGCGGACCCGTTGCTGCATAGTATCCGCACCGTGGGACCGGCCGGCCTGATCGTCGGCGATAGCCTTGTGCCGCCGGTGGCAGCGCTCATCGACCAGCTTCCACCCGATTTGCCGATTTGGCAGCAAGGTGCGTCCAGGCACGAACATTGGCCTGTGATCGGGACTGAGTTGGCAGGATACGACGGAGCGCCGCTCTCCATCGAAGAACGGCCGCCGCCCAAGGCGCGGGATCGTGCCTTGCTGATCTACACGTCCGGCACCACCGGTCTGCCGAAAGCCGCCAACATCACCCACGCGAGGGTCATGGAATGGAGCTTCTGGTTTGCCGGCATGATGGACACTCAGCCAGGAGACCGGATGTACGATTGCCTGCCGATGTACCATAGCGTGGGCGGCCTCGTCGCGATCGGCGCCTTGCTTGTCAAAGGCGGCTCGGTGCTGATCCGCGGTCGTTTCTCGGCCAGCCGCTTCTGGGACGACGTCGTCGACGGCGATTGCACGATCTTCCAGTATATTGGCGAGCTTTGCCGGTATCTCGCCATCAGTCCGCCGCATCCGAAGGAGCGTCTGCACAGACTCCGGCTGGCTTGCGGCAACGGGCTTCAAGGCGACGTGTGGGAAATTGTCCAGCGTCGGTTCGCCATTCCGCGGATCCTCGAATTTTACGCCGCCACCGAGGGCAGCGTATCGCTCTACAATTGCGAGGGCAAAGTCGGCGCCATCGGCCGCGTGCCGCCGTTCCTCGCGCATCGGTTCCCGGTCGCGCTGATCCGCTGCGACCCGGACACCGGAACGCCGCTGCGCGATGCCGCCGGGTTTTGTATTGCCTGCGGTCCGGATGAAGTTGGCGAGGCGATTGGTCAGGTCCATGGGCTGGCCCACGGTCAGGGTCAATCGCCCGCAAGGCAATTCGATGGCTACACCGACGAGCGCGCATCGGCCGCCAAACTTTTGCACGGAGTCTTCACTTCCGACGATTGTTGGTATCGCACCGGCGATCTGATGCGCAAAGATGCCTCGGGTTACTTCTATTTCGTCGACCGCTCCGGCGACACATTCCGCTGGAAGGGAGAGAACGTTTCCACGACCGAGGTCGCGGCGGCGATACGCGCGTTCCCCGGCGTGACCGAAGCGGTCGTGTTCGGTGTAACGGTACCGGGACACGAGGGCCGCGCCGGCATGGCCGCCATCACAACGGACGCGACCTTCGACATCACCGGCCTGAGGGCCCATCTTTCGGCGACTCTCCCGGGCTATGCCCAACCGCTGTTCGTGCGCTGCAGTCGTGCCCTCGACGTCACCGGCACCTTCAAGCTGGTGAAGGGAAAACTCGTGGAGGAAGGCTACATGAACACGGACGATCCAGTGTGGTTCAACGACCGCGTCTCCGGCCAGTTCGTCATTTGCGATGCCGGCGTGCTGCGGTCCATCAACGAGAAGACGCTGCGCCTGTAATGCGAAACCGGGCGCCGCCGGAGGCGCGTTACGCCGTGTTGCCCGCGTCCACCGTTATCGTCGTTCCGGTGATGTTACGTGCCCTGTCGCTGAACAGGAAATCGACGGCGTTCGCGATGTCGGCGATTTCCGGCATGCGCTTGAGTGCGCTGCGGCGTGCGATCTGCGCCCGTTCCGCCTCGGTCAGTTCGCGGGTCATTTCGGTGTCGACAAAGCCAGGCGCCACGGCGTTGACCGTGATCCCCAAAGGTCCCAGCTCGCGCGCAAGCGACCCGGTGAATCCAATCAGCGCGGCCTTGGTCGCGCTGTAGACGGACAGGCCGCTGTACCCGTTCGACGCCACGACCGATGAGATGTTGACGATCCGCCCAGATTGGGCGGTCATCATCGACCGCACGACGAATTTTGTAAGAGTTAGCGGCGAGACCAGGTTCAGGCGCGCCATTCGGTCGATGACATTGACTGGCATGTTCGCGAGGATGCCGCTGGTACCAAGTCCGGCGTTGTTGACCAGGCCGTGGATCGTCCCGAACTCGCCACGCACGTTTTTCACCAGGCCGGCGATTGCCTCGATATCCATGAGGTCGAAGGCGTGGAAATGCAGTGCGCCTCTACCTTCTTTCGCGATTTGTTTTCTGGCGGCCGGCAGCGCGTCACCCTCATTTCGCG
>JBEKGV010000291.1:0-5967 GCA_050012615.1 Acetobacteraceae bacterium
TTAGCGCCAATGGGGTCAAGCCCAGTGATGACGCATTGGGGCCAGTGCCAAACGTAGGATCCGCTATTTTTTCGCGGCTCGTGCCTCGGCGACGGCTTGTTTCAACTCCCCCGCGTCCACTGCTCCGGGCAGCATCTCATCTCCAACGATCATCGCCGGCGTGCCCTGGATGTTCAGCCGTTGCGCGAGGTGAAGGTTGGCGTCGATCTGCTGCTGAATTGATGGATCGTCCATATCGTGCAGCAGACGTGGCGTGTCGAGGCCGAGCTTCTTCGCCTCGGTTTCGATCCCCGCGCGCGTGATGTCGGGCGGCATGCGCATGACCACGTCGCGCAATTTCTCATAGGCGTTTTGTTTTTGCGCGGCGAGCAGCGCTTTGGTCCCGATCACACTCGCGGGACCGAGGATCGGCAAATCCTTGTAGACCAGCCGGACATCGCGATCACCCGCCAGCAATTCCGTCATCTCGGGTTCCAGTTTGCGGCAATACGGACAACGGACATCGAAGAACTCGACGATCGTGACATTGCCGTGGGGATTGCCGCCGATTGGATCGTTCGGGGTGATCAAATTATCCCGAGCGGCGGCGACCGCGGCGCGGGAAGCGATTTTGTCTCGCTCCCCGTCGTCGGCCTGCAGCGCGACGACGGCCTCGCGCAGGATTGACGGATCCTGCTTCAGCGCGTCGCGCACGATTTTGACGATCTCCGCCCGTTGCGTATCGGTGAACTCCTGGGCCCTGGCACGGGATATTCCCGCGAGTGGGAACCCGACACCCGACGCGAGCAGGGCCGCCATTGAGAGGATCAACAAGGACCGTGGGGGAAATCTCATGGACAATCTTTCGTGACGACGCCGCGGATGACGCGGCGGGGTGCCTCGTTGGTCCAGTTTGTAGCAGATCGGCAGGGCATGTCGCGATGCGGCGAATTGTCGAGTGCCATCGCCGCCTCGTCCGAGACCGGGGCCTTGGTTTCGATGGTCACCAGGCCAAAGCGAGTACATCCGGTTGCCGGTGCAGTCGAAGCCGTTTATGGCACCTCCGCGAATAAGGAATATGCGAACCCGCCCAGGTGAGAAGCTGGTCGCATTTTGAAGGCTCCGCGAAGGCGATTCGTCGTCACGGATCGGTTCGATTCGCGTTTCGGGTGCCTGATCCCGCGACCAGGCCAACAGATGGAGACCAGGGACGGGAATGGCGCCGACACTCCGGACGATTGCTACCAGAAGACGCACAATGAGCCCTGGATTATCGGTGATCCAAACGGGTTTCCGGCCGGTACTCCGGATGGCGTTGCTGCTACTTCCGGGCCTGATTGTGTCCGGTTGCTCCATTTTCAATTCCGTCGGCAATACGCTTTTCGGAACCGGCGGCCCGCAGCCAGGTCAGCCAGGCTACGTCAAAGGCTTTCTGGGTGAGGTCGTGGCCGATGAGCCGCGCGCGGCCCTGGCCGGGAAGGAAGTTTTGTCGGGCGGCGGCAACGCGGCTGACGCAGCTGTCGCGGTCGGACTGTCGCTCGCCGTCACTTTGCCTTCACGCGCTGGTCTGGGCGGAGGCGGCGCGTGCATCGCCTACACCTCCGACCGCCGCGGAGCTTCCAAAGGAATGCCCGAGGCGATCATGTTTGTCGCACCGCCCGTGGTTAGCGTCGGCGGCGGCGACCGGCCGGCGGCGGTGCCAATGCTGGCGCGCGGTATCTATCTGCTGCATGCCCGCCACGGAAAGCAGCCGTTCGACTCGCTGATCGCCAAGGCGGAACAAATGGCTCGGTTCGGCGTGCCGGTGTCGCATGCTCTGGCGCGCGATCTGGCCCTGGTTTCCGGGCCGCTGTTCGCTGATCCGGCTGCCCGCGCCGTGTTCGGTCCCGCCGGGACACCGCTGGTGGCGGGTCAGGCGTTATCGCAGCCGGAACTGGCATCGACCTTGGCCCAATTGCGGGTTTCGGGTGTCGGCGATTTGTATCAAGGCTTGCTGGCCCGCCGTATCGAGCAATCTTCACCCTCGGCCGGCGTACCGATTGGATTCAACGACCTGCGGGCCGCGTTGCCGGCTCTCGCCACGCCAGTGGCCATCCTGTTGGGCGATGACCAGGTGGCGTTCCCGCCCACCGATGGCGGCGTCGCGGCGGCGGCGGCTCTCATGGCGCTCAAGCGTGATCCGACGGACCTGCAGAATGCTCTGTCGCGTTCGATCGCGGCGGCGCAGAGGTGGCGCGCGGGTGGGGCGAATTCCGACCAGGTGCTGAACGGCGAGTTGGTCGCGCCCGCGACGTTGCCCCTCTATCCTGCATCGACGACGTTCGCGACGCTCGACCCGGACGGCAACGCGGTCGTTTGCGCGGTCACGATGAACAACCTGTTTGGCACCGGCCGGATGCTACCGGGCCTGGGGTTTCTCGCGGCGGCATCGCCCACCTCGGTGACCCCGCCGCTGCTGGCGACTGGGCTGGCGTGGAACCCCAACATCAGCGCTTTTCACGTCGCCGCGGGCGGCAGTGGCCAGGCCGGCGCGGCGCTTGCGGACGCGATCGCGCTGTTCAACGCCGTGCGCACGGGTCAACCCATGCAAACCCTGGTTCCCGACCCGGGGCGGGCGAACGTGATTTCCTGTGCGCGATATTTGCCTGGCTCGGACTCGAGTTGTGGCGCCGTCGGCGACCCGCGCGACTACGGCCTGGCGATCGGCGGCCAGTGACGCAATCATAAGTGACTCAATCATAAGTGACTCGATCACCTGGGATCAGACAGGCGTCATGGCTCTGAAAATCGGCCGCGGAGCATCGGCCCCGCCGTTTATCGTCATGGATGTGATCGCGGCGGCCAACGCGCGGCAGGCAGAGTTGGCGCCGGGCATGCCGCACGTGATCCGCATGGAGGTGGGCCAACCCGGTACCGGCGCACCGGCAGGAGCGGTCGCGGCGGCGCAGGCGGCGCTGCGGTCGGGCAATCCTTTGGGCTATACCGAGGCATTCGGCCGCATCTCGCTGCGCGAGCGAATCGTCGCGCATATCCGGGACTGGTACGGCCTGGAAGTGCCGGTGGCTCGCGTGGCGGTGACAGTTGGCGCATCCGGGGCGTTTCCTTTGGCGTTTCTCGCCGCGTTCGACCCCGGCGATCGTATCGCGCTGGCGGCGCCTTTCTATCCGCCTTACGTCAACATTCTGACCGCGCTCGGCATGCACCCGGTGATCCTTGAGGCGGGACCGGAAACAAGGTTCCAGCCCGATGTCGCGATGCTGGAGCGGCTCGACCCGCGGCCCGATGGCGTGATGGTCGCGAGCCCGTGCAACCCCGCCGGAACGATGCTGCACCCGGACGAACTGCGCGCTATCGCACGGTGGTGCGACGGCAACGGCGTGCGGCTGATCAGCGACGAGATTTATCATGGGTTGAACTATGACAGCCCAATCTCGACGGCCGCCGCGTTTAGTTCGAACGCGATCGTGGTGAACAGTTTCTCAAAGTATTTTTCCATGACCGGCTGGCGAGTTGGCTGGATGGTGCTGCCGGAGGATCTGGTCCGCCCGGTCGAACGCCTGACACAGAATTTGTTCATCAGCGCGCCCTATATCTCGCAGGTCGCGGCCGAGGCGGCGTTCGACTGCGGTGAAGAATTGCAAGCGAATATCGCGCGATATCGCCGGTCGCGCGATCATTTGCTGGCGACGTTGCCGGGAGCCGGGTTTCCTCACCTTTCGCCCGCCGAGGGTGCGTTTTATTTGTTCGCCGATGTCGGCGACAGGTCAAACGATAGTGTCTCGTTCTGCACGCGGATGCTGAACGAGGCCGGGGTCGCCTGTTCTCCTGGAGTGGATTTCGACCGAACGCGCGGCAATCGTTTCGTGCGGTTCAGTTACTGCGGTCCTGAAGCGGATATGCGCGCGGCGGCGGAGCGGTTGCGGGACTGGCGGTAGGGTTTCCGTCGAACGCTCACGGTGTGTCCCCGAGCGCCGCCAGCGGAGTCTGGTGGGTGGATGCGTCATAGTAACGGCCATTCGCGCATCCAGTACTGGCCGGGTGGCTCCGGTCTCGCGCCATGATATGACAACCGCCATGCCACCGACGCGAAACGTCCCACGATGAGTATCGGGCTCGAGATCCTCATCATTCTGTTGCTGATCATTGTGAACGGCCTGTTCTCGATGAGCGAACTCGCCTTGGTGTCGGTCCGCCGGGCTCGTCTCGCGGTGATGGAGAGAAAATCCGTCCCGGGCGCAACGGTGGCGCGCGCGCTCGCAGACGATCCGCACCTGTTCCTGCCCACGGTTCAGGTTGGCATCACCCTCGTCAGCGTGCTGACCGGCGTGTTCGGCGGCGCCAACGTGGCGAGGCATCTGAAAGATTGGCTCGAAACATTTCCGGGGATGGCGCCCTTCGCGGACACCGTGTCGCTCGGTTTGGTTGTCATCGTGACCACTTATTTCACGCTGGTGCTTGGTGAACTGGTCCCGAAACAACTCGCGCTACGCCAGCCCGAGGCCATCTCGGCATGGGTCGCTCGTCCGCTGACCTGGTTCATCCGCCTTGTCGGTCCAGTCTCCTGGCTGCTGAGCAAATCGACCGCCCTCGTTCTCCGTTTGTTGCGGCTGCACCGTGCGCCGTCACGGACGGTGACTGAGGAGGAACTCAAAGCGCTACTGGTCGAGGGTGCCCAAACAGGCGTGCTGGAACTGGAAGAGCGGGACATGATCGAGCGAGTGCTTCGCCTCGCCGACAAACCGGTCCGCGCCATCATGACGCCGCGCACCGACCTTGCGTGGATCGACCGTACCGACCCGCCGAAGGACATCGCCCTGGCACTGAAGGCCGCGCCACATTCGCGAATCGTTGTCTGCGAAGGCTCGATCGACAACGTCGTCGGCATCGTCCAGGCCAAGGACTTGCTTGACCGGATTCTGAGCGGCGGCGACCTGTCGATCAACGCCGCGCTACGGCAACCGATCGTGGTGCCTGACACCGTCACCGCCCTCGACGCGCTCGAGCGATTGAAAACCGATCCCCTGGGCCTGGCGCTGGTGCTCGATGAATACGGCAGTTTCGAAGGCCTCGTCACCGTTGCCGACATGCTGGAGGCGATCGTGGGCGACCCGGCCGACGCGGCGCCGCAACCGGCGGAGCCGGGGGTGGCGGGCGAAAACAGCCTTGTCATGGACGGAATGATGCCCGTCGACGAGGCGAAGGCCCGACTTTCGTTGCCCGATCTTCCGGGCGAGGGCACGTATCACACCCTCGCTGGGCTGCTGCTGGCGCTGTTGCGCCGGGTGCCCCAGATGGGCGATCGGATCGTGTTCGGCGGCTGGCGATTCGAGGTGCTGGCCATGGACGGGCGGCGCGTCGAAAAGGTCCTCGTGAAGACCGAGCCCGCGGCGGAGGGGTAGGCCGGCGTTAACCCCACATTCATTCGGCATGGGTATGGTCGCACGGGTTCCGCGACCGGTCAGTTGGCTGTCGTGGAGCGGCCTCCGAAAATATCTCCGAGAAAGCGGCACTGCATGCGTGTCGGCATCGTCACCCCCGCATACAACGTCGCGCCCTATATCGGCGACGCGATCCGTTCGGTTTTGTCACAAACACATCAAGCCTGGACGATGACGATCGTCGACGATGGCTCCACCGACGCGACAACCGCCGTCGTTGCCGGCTTCGACGATCCCCGTCTCTGCCTGATACGCCAGCGTAACGCCGGCGTTTCGGCCGCGCGCAACCGAGGCGTGACAGCGACGTATGCGGAAGCGGTACTATTTCTCGATGCCGACGATTGGCTGAGCCCGGACGCTCTTGCCCTACTGACGGCAGCACTGAGTGTGGACAGTGGTGCGATCGCGGCCGTTGGTCCGTACAGTCGCGTTCCGGATAGTCCCCCAAACGGAAGCGTCCTGGGACGCCGCGCCAGGAGCCGAATTGTGCGCCCGGCGTCAGGCGACCTTCTCGAAGCCTTGCTGGTCCGCAATCTGTTCGCCAATGGCG
>JBEKGV010000292.1:0-5964 GCA_050012615.1 Acetobacteraceae bacterium
GGTTTTGGACACGTTGCGCGATTTGCAAAAACGCCTGCGGCTCGCGGTCATCATGATCACGCACGACATCAGCGTGGTCGCGTATTGCTGCGACAGCATCGTGGTGATGTACGCCGGTCAGGTGGTGGAATCCGGACCCAGCGCCACGGTGCTGGGAGCGCCGGCGCATCCTTATACGATGGGGCTATGCAACGCCTTTCCCGATCTGGAGCGGGCAGCGGACCTTCTGGTGCCAATTCAGGGTGCTCCGCCTGACCTCCACGATACGCCGGCGGGCTGCCGGTTCGCTCCGCGTTGTCCGTTCGCCATCGACCGCTGTGCACAAGAAATCCCGCCGCTGGTGGAAACGGACGCCGGTCACAAGGTCGCGTGTTGGCGTGACAGGGAAGCTCCGATTTTGCGGGCTCGCGCCACCGAGGCAGCGACATGGATGCGATGACCGAAATCGCCCCGCTGATCGATGTGCGCGGGCTCGCGAAGTATTTTGGCCGGCCTGGGTCGAAGGCGATTACCCGCGCGGTGGATGGGCTGGATTTCCGCCTCGCACGTGGTGAAACGGTCGGGCTTCTGGGTGAGTCCGGCAGCGGCAAAACCACCACCGGCCGGTTGCTGTTGCGACTGACCGAACCAAGTACCGGCGAGATCCGCTTCGATGGCACGGATATCGCGAGTTTCCGCGGGTCCGCGCTTCGCTCGTTTCGCGCACGCGCGCAATTGGTGTTCCAGAACCCATTTGATGCATTGGATCCTCGCTTCACGGTCCGCCAGTCATTGGCTGAACCGCTACGCAACGCCCGCGTGCCGAAACATCAGCGCGAAACGAGCATGCGAGCCGCGCTCGACCGAGTCCATTTGCCGGGCACCGAGGCGACGCTGGAGAAGTATCCACACCAGATGTCAGGCGGACAATTGCAGCGCGTTGTTTTGGCGCGTGCCCTGATCCTCGATCCGGATTTCATCGTCGCTGACGAGCCGGTATCGATGCTGGATGTCAGCGTGCGCGCGGGCATCTTGAACGTGCTGCGTGAGGTGCGAGATTCGCTTGGCCTGACTGCGATTTACATTTCCCACGACGTCGCGCTGGTCCGATATGTCTGTGCGCGCACGATGGTGATGTATCGTGGCAAGATCGTTGAGGATGGGCCTACCGCGGAACTGGTGCGCTCGCCGCGGCATCCTTATACGGTCGCGCTGATTGGTGCCGTGCCGGTGCCGCGGGTCGAGCAAAATCGTGAACCGATCCCAATACGGCGGTCGCAAGGCGGGCGCATCGACGTGACCATCGGCTGCCGCTTCCGGGATCGCTGCCTTCATGCGCATGATCGGTGCACTGCTGAGGAGCCTACCCTGCGCGTGGTCGCCAGGGACCACCGCACCGCCTGTCACCTCGATCTTTGAATTGCGGAATCACAGATGAGCAAGACGCCACGGCAATTGAAACTCGGCGCATTCTTCAGCACGCCCGGCAATCACCTCGCCGGCTGGCGGCATCCCGACGCGGTGCCAACCGTCGACATGGACTTCCGAGAATACGTGAAGCTGGCGCAAACCGCCGAACGCGGCTGCTTCGATATGATCTTCTTTCAGGACACGGTGGCGGTGTCCGGAAGCCGAGCCATGGCGAGCGGTCAACGCAACCTCGCGAGACTGAATCGGATCGTCAAATTGGAGCCAACCGCGTTGATCTCCGCGCTTGCCGCCGTCACGACGCATATTGGTCTGGTCGCCACGGCAACTGCGACCTTCAACGAGCCCTATAACATCGCGCGACGCTTCCTCACGATGGATCACATCAGCGGCGGGCGCATCGGCTGGAACCTGGTGACGTCCCAGATCGAGGACGAAGGCGGCAACTTTGGTTTCGACGATCATGTCGATCATGCCTTGCGTTACGAGCGCGCGGCGGAATTCTATGATGTGGTCGCTGGCCTGTGGGACAGTTGGGAGGACGACGCTTTTCTCTACGACAAGGAAGCCGGTGTTTATTACGATGTGAACAAGCTGCATTTCCTGCACCACAAGGGACGGTTTTTTGACGTTCGTGGGCCTTTGAATGTGTCCCGCTCGCCGCAAGGCCGGCCCGTCGTCGCCCAGGCCGGTTCGTCCGAAACCGGGCGGGAGCTTGCGGCGAAGACGGCCGATGTGGTGTTCACCGCGCAAACCGAATTGGCGGCCGCTCGCGATTTTTATGCCGATGTCAAAGGCCGTACCGCGCGATACGGACGCTCCCCGGACGCGATCAAAATCATGCCCGGCATCACACCCGTGATTGGCCGCACTCAGGCGGAGGCAAAGGAAAAATACGATTTCCTGCAGTCGATGCTGCCGGACGATCTGGCGCTCGAAGCGTTGACGAGACTCAGTGGTGGACTGGATCTTAGAAAATTCCCAATGGACGGACCGTTGCCCGATTTGCCGCCGACGAACTCGGCCAAGGCGCGTCAGCAATTGCTGGTCGATCTGGCACGGCGGGAAAACATGACCCTCCGGCAGATCGCACGGCACGCATCGGCCGCCAATGGCCATCGCGTGATGATCGGAACGGCCGAGTGGATCGCTGATGAGTTACAGGAATGGTTGTACAAAGACGCCGCCGATGGCTTCAACGTCATTTGCAACTACTATCCTGGGCCGTTCGACGACTTCACTAACCTCGTCATACCGGAACTACAGCGGCGCGGCGTGTTCCGAACCCAGTACGAGGGAAAGACGTTGCGCGATAGCCTCGGTCTCGAGGTCCCGCGCAATCGTTTCGCACAATAGATTGTCCTCCCCCGGCGCGAACCGAGGGAGGGCCATACACCTCAGCCTTGCATGGTCATTATCTGGGACGGCGTACGCGGACGCCCATAATAAGCGGTATTCCATTCATTACGGGGCCGGATAATGGAGCCCTCCAAGCTTATTCCCGCGTAGGCGCCTTTGGCTTTCGCCCAGGCGATGACGTCGAAGCGAGCGTTCGTGGTAGTAGAAATGGACGCGTTGGAGCCGAGTACCAGAACGGTCAGGCCCGCCGAACCACCCAGTCTCACCTCGTTCGTCATCCACGCGTTCAGTGCACGGTCGCTCATCACGAACAAAACGACCTCCGCGACCTCAAGACCGATCTGCAAGCCGAATGATGCGGACGCCAGAACGTAGAATGCCGGATAGCTCCATTGGTTGCCATGACGGGCCATGAGGATGGCATTGCCGCCTTCACCACCGACGAAGAAGCCGCCTTTGACAAGTGAGGGAACGACCATGACGCCCTTCGCGGTCTGGAACAGATCACTGGATGAGCCAAACTCAGGGTCATGCCGTGCTTCCGCGAGCACCACGTTGGACTTACGCACGAGTTCGATTTGGTCGGTCGTGGGGGCTGCCATGACCGACTTCGCCGCGAAGCTACCCAGAGCGGCGGCGCCGAGGCCGGAGGCCATCAGACCTCCCAGGGTCCGTCTCTGCATCAGAACGTTATTCATTTTATCACTCCTGATTATTTCATTATTTCGATGTGGCGTAGTTTCAACGCACGTCGGCCGCCGGCGAAAACTGGTCGAGCAATTCCGCGAGATCGTCCGCGTGTTCTTCCTCCACCGCCAGAATGTCTTCGATCAGCCTTCGAGTTGTCGAATCGAACGGCCGGAAATACGCCGCGATCTCCCGGTAGCTGTCGATCGCGACTCGTTCCGCGACGAGATCTTCCTCGATCATGTCCCGTAACGTCGTGCCTTCGACGTATTCGGAATGGCTGCGTGACAACAGACCGTCCGGCGAGAAGTTAGGAGAGCCGCCCAGTTGAACGATCCGCTCCGCGATACGGTCCGCGTGGTCCTGCTCTTCCCCTGCATGCTGGAGGAACTCAGCCTTCACTGGACCGGAGTGAATTCCCTTCGCCGTGAAATAGTGCCGCTTGTAGCGCAGCACGCAAACCAGTTCCGTCGCCAGGGCGGCATTAAGGACCTTGCAGGCTGTTTCGGTGTCGCCTCTATAGGATTTGGTCACCGCGCCGTCCAATATATGGCTGCGGGCACGGTCGCGTAGTTCTTTGACGTCGGTCAGAAACGGTTTGCGGTCGGCTTCCGGCTTGCTGCCCATGTTCATTGCCCTTGCTCTGATGCGGGTTTGGTAAAGAACCGCATGCTCTCCGACGCCGGCCCATGAATCAGGCCGGGGTAACTACTCAGGGTCATCGCGGCTGCCGGGGTAGTCGGTCGCGAAAAGATCGCGACGTGAAAAATGACCGGGATCGGAATTCCCCAAAGAACAAGCAAAACAATCCGATCCATGTCCAGTGTCTCGATACCCCAGACGTTATTCAGATGCATAACGCGAAAGGCCGCCCGCGGTTCCAGGATGCAGCAATTTTAACCGTCTCATCCCACCCGGCAAATTAGCTCGTGCACAAAGCCGAGCTTCCGAATGACGGCCGATGTCAGAACGAATGGGTAAAGATCCGGCTGGCCCATGCAGCGATTGATGCTGTTCACCGCGCCCGCGATCGGAAGCCAGTGGCGGACGAGTTGGTTGATGCTGCCTGTGGCGTACGGGTCGAAGTCGACCTCGGCGGAATACGCCGCGTCTTCCGTGACCAGAGGATTGACTTGCAAGCCGAAGGAGCCAGCCATCTCCAGTGTGTCCACGATGTGAAGGAAATGCGCCCACGTCTCGGCGAAATCCTCCCATGGATGTGCGCTCGCATAGGCACTGACGAACCGTCCACGCCAATCCGCCGGCGGTCCTTCCGCGTAATATGTCTTAAGTGCCTGATCATAATCCTGCCTCTCGTCGCCGAAGCAGGTCCGGAACGAACTGAGCCGATCATTGTCACGCACCAAACGGTCCCAGTAATAATGTGCGATTTCGTGCCGGAAATGGCCGAGCAGCGTGCGATACGGTTCACCAAGCTCGGTGCGCCGCTTTTCACGGATGGCATCGTCCGCCTCGGCCAGGTTCAGCGTGATCACACCGTTCTGATGCCCGGTCTGAACTATGCCGCCTGGCCCGCCGGGGTCGTCAACCAGGACGTCGAACGCCAGGCCGTATTCCGGCTTCTCCTGACGGGTTTCGAGCGGAAGTCGCAATCTTAGCAAACCGTAAAAGAGATGGTGTTTCGCCATCTCCAGCTTCTGCCAAAGGCTCAGGTTCACCGCATCCGTAAGGTCAGGGATGGTGCGGTTATGGCGGCACGACGCACAGAGTAATTCGTGGGAATCCAGTGGAATGAGCCAATTGCAGGCGTCGTACTCGGCATTCGCGCAAAACCGAAGTTCAGCTTCCGACTTCCCGGCCGCGACCCAGTTGCTTCCAGCGGATTCCAACGCATGAACCTTGTTCGATCCGGAATCATAACCGAGTCGATTACCGCAACTTTCACATGTTCTGTTTTCGAAATACACCAGATTCGAGCAGAACGTACATACGAACAATTTCATTTTGATGCCCAGAGATCAACAGTTAGCCCGCCGCCAATTCAATGGACGACCCAGTAACCGATAACCAGCCCCGCCACCGCCAGGATCAGCGAGGCAATCAACACCAGCAAAACCCTGCCGCTGATAAGGCCCTGGCGGGCCGCGACCGCGGACTTCTGCTGGACAGGATGCGTTTCCGTCGCCATCGTCTCACCTATATCGTTTCGGGGCGGTTCGAACCCCTCCAAACCCGGCCAACGACCGTGGTCGGTGAAAATTCCCGTCACGCCCCAGCCGCGGCGCAACGGCCACCATTTGTGACTCTCAGCGGAAATATCAATCTCCGGCGCGTTTCATGGCGACACGCCTGATCCTTCTCCCGGCCGGCTAGACACCGCCGAACGTCAGCACGGAGGCTGTTGCCCATTGGAGCACACGACCGTCGCCGTGGAGGACGGCGGAACAACGATCGTCTGCCGCGGCGGCGACGAACTGCTGAAACTCAGGCAACCCGCGAGGCTTAGCGGCAGGAGCAGAACGAGTGCGATGGTTCTCATCGAATGACCTC
>JBEKGV010000293.1:0-5958 GCA_050012615.1 Acetobacteraceae bacterium
TGGGGGACAGCCCCCTGGGGGACAGCCCCCTGGGGGACAGTTCCGGGGCGGCCGGCTTCCTCTGCTTCACGATGACCGCGCAGGTGGCCGCCCGCAATTCCTCGACCTCATCGCGGCCGCGCGGCGATCGCCGATACCGTCCCATGAAACCGAGCGACAGGCACAAATACATCGCCTCGATCACCGGCAGGTATTTCGCCGCGTCCTGTAGCAGCCATGCCAGTTGTTCGAAGAACCGTTCGTTGTATTCGGCGTCGTCGTGGAAGCTCACCGTCAACGGCGTATTGGCCCATTTGCTCGCGGCACCCCAGGGCGTGTTCAGCACGGCATCGTCGATGCTGGCACAAAGGGCATAATGAACGAGGTGTACCTGCTCGGCCGGCACTCCGGCATCACCGGCGCGGCGCTCGAAGTCGCCAAGGGCCCGCATGGCACCCCGATAGAGTTGTCCGGGGTCAGGCTGGTGCGCGGTGTTGCGGATGCGCGCCAATAAATGCAGCAGCGGCGATGCCGCCGCTGCCAGCGGCGCGCCCGAGGATGCGACCACCTCGGCGCCTGCGCCAGGCGCGGTGGGGATGCCGCGTCGAACCAGGCGTGTTTGGTCCGGGTCGGCGTCTTCGCCGCCATCTGGTGCGCTGCTCGCTGGAGGCAACCCTCGGCCACCCGGCCGCGGCCGCAATCTGACACGGTCGTCCCCCGACGGCTCGGGGCCAGAGTCTTTAGCCATCCGTCGCCTCCCTGCTCCGGGACCGCGATCGTGTCGCCGCGAACCCGTGTCCCCGACATTTCCCCGCGTCCCCGGCATTTCCCGACGTCCCCGGCATTTCCCCCTGTCCCCAACATTTCGTGGACGAGCGGCACAGGGCGCGTGCCCTCGTGACGCGGAACAGCAGGCCCAACATGCGCACAATGCCCGTCGCGCGCCATCATTGGTCGTAAATTCCGAGGTTATATTTCTGCATAACCCATTTCAAAGTCATCCCATAATTCGGGTCGGTCGCGTAAACGCCGGTCAGGGCATCGGCGAAAGCCTCCGCGTTCTGTGCCTGCTGCATCGCGACCTTGTACGCCGGACGGGTCGCGAGCAGCTTGCCATGCGCGTCGAATGCCGAAGCGACGGAGTCGAACGCCATGAATTTCGCCGTGATCGTGACGGTTTCACCATTCACCACCTCATGGGTCAGGCTCTCCACTCCGGGCTGGTCGCCGCTGGCCTTGATGCCAAAAGGATTGTTGCTCCCCGGCGGCATGGCAGCACCCCAGGCGCTCTCGACCACCCATTGCGCGAGCGTGATGGCGGCGGGCACGCCCCAGCGGTGGTGCGACGCCACGGCCGCGTCGATCACAGGCTGCGGCAATATGCCGTAATGCCCGGCCACAACCGGCATCTGCTGGTTCACCAGCGGACGAGCGGCAAGCGAATAATAGGTCGGGCTTCCGGGATCGACGCGCCCGCTCGGCGGGTTCATGCCCATCAACGCCGCCTGGTAGTATTCAATCGCGAGTTCAGTTCCCACGTCGGCGATGCCGGTCACGGCGATCGGCGTATGCGGCCACGGGAGCCGGTCATTCAGCAGCGACTGCACGACGAACACGTCGCCCGAAGCATTCACACCGCCGCGTCCGACCGAAGTAAAAATCGGCGCGGCGACGCGGCCCATCTCATCGGTACTTAGGATCGTCGGCGAGGGAACGATACACATGGCCGGCGCAATCTGCCGTTGGCACAGACCCTGCGCAATAAGAAGTCGATTCTGGTCGGAATCGACCTGATAATCGCTGTTGAGCGGTTAAGAATTATCGTCGCCGGTATGATCAGCCGCTGCCCCGGGTATTTCGATCGTCACCGCGGTGACATTGTCGGTCGCGTCCAACGCCAGCGCGGCGGCGACCAGAGCCGCCGGGGCAGGCACGCCATTATCGCTTTGCAGCAACTCCGCCAGCTGCGGAAAAGGCACCGTTTTGCACAGACCGTCGCTGCACAACAGGAACCTGTCGCCTTGCTGCAACCGCCCGCTGACTTTTTCCAGCACGACCTCGTCGATATCCGCGCCAATCGCACGGGTTATGATGTTCGCGTGGGGATGCTTTTCGGCGTCTTCCGGGGCGATCGTGCCGGAATCGACCAATTCCTGCACCAGGCTGTGATCTTTGGTGATCTGCCGCAACTCGCCGTCGCGCAGCATGTAGGCCCGGGAATCACCCGCCCACAGACAGGCGTAGTGGTCGTCACGCGCCAGCAGCGCGACCAGGGTCGAGGCAATCACCGTATCGGCGCCACGCCTCGCCGCTTCCTCCCGCAGCGCCCGATGGGTGTCGTTGATACGCACACGTACCGCGCCCACCAGTTCAGCGGCTGAAAGTTCCGGCGCCAGCGAGCCGAGCGCCTCCGCGATCAACCCGGAGGCATACTCTCCCGCCTGATGGCCCCCGGCTCCGTCGGCGACAGCCCAGATGCCAAGGTCAGGGCGATCGACCCAGGTGTCCTCGTTGTGTTTGCGTTTGGTGCCGGGATGGGTCGCGTGCCAGGAGCGAATCGGTTCATCTATCATGATGCACTTTCCGTGGGTGCGAGATAGCCTAGCATGCTTGCGAAACCCGTGGCATCGGGCAGCGAAGATAAAGACAAATGGGTCGGCTCGACCCGCGGACCACCATCGGTCCACCAATCGCAGGCCGTTCGGCCGGTAAAGCCAGCCGGCAAAGGGCAGGGTGGCGGCGCCAACCTCTCGGGCGGCGCGTCCTCATCCAGCGCGAGGCGGCCGAGATCTTCCACCGCGTCGAGCCAACCGCGCCAATCGGCCGGATCGGGCGTTCCCGCATCGAACAAGGCAGCGAACGTCAGCGGAAAATAGCGTCCCACCTTGTCGACGCTCGGCATGATCAGACCGATCGCCGCGCGCGCGCCGCACAACCGCGGCGGCAGGACGAAGCGCCAGACGGGCGCTTCCAGAAACGCATCGAGCCATGCCTCGCCCATCAGAGTACGGCTGCCGGCGATCGCCATGGACTGCCAATCGTGCCACGGGCCGGTGAAGTCGCGCGGCAGGCCACCATGAACGAAATCGCCGCGCGCCGGGATTTTACCGGCGAAGCCTCGGATGCTGGCGGGCGCTACAGGATCGCGCATCGGAAATCTCGCGACAGGCCGGTCGACAGCGGGTCAGGCGCCGGCCTGGTCCGGATATCGCGTGCGGCCTGAGAATCGCCTGGCTGGCGATCCCGCGCGGGACGGCCTTCAGGCTGCTTCACCCTCACCGGTTTCGCCCTCGCCGGTTTCACCCTGGCCGGTTTCGCCCTGGCCGGTTTCACAAAGCGATCGAACGGAGACTGTGCTTTGGTGTGAGCCGCCATGTGCGCGGCGCTGCGGCCAGGCTGGCGCCCGATAACGAATCTGCCCAGGAATGCGGCCGCTGACATGTCGGATAGCGTTTAACATGATCGAGTGGGAGCACAAGACCAGCTCCTGATCGCACGAAACGACAGTTCCGATCAGGCTTTGGCTGCGTAATGAAGCCAGGCCCCGGGGCGGCCGATCAACGTCCCGCCCGCGCGGTGCCCGGGAGCCCTGTGCTTTTGTGTCGCGAAGTGGAACGTTCCCGTTCCAGGGGACTTTGCCCGCGCCGAAGGCCCGTCATGCTATTCTGCCGCCGAATAACCATGGGCGGCCGGGAATGGTGCAGGTGGCCGCAAGTCGGCGCCGGATCGCCTCTCCCGGGTGATTCGGCCGGAGCAGCCGAGGACGCCGTGCCCGCGACCCCGCGACGGCTGGATCGCCTCACCTGCATCTATGCTGGACAAAAGGACAATGTCGATGGCACATTGCAGCATGTTACAAAGGGGGACATCGTTCCGTGGTTTCTCGGCGCTTTCATTTTGGTGGACCGATACCGCGCCGGGTTCCCGACAAATGCCGCGTCGGGGCAGGAGCTTTGTGACATGTCGTCATCAGCGGAAATGATGCTCGCCGACTTATCGGATGAAGTGCCGGCCGGTGAAGACCTTGAAAACGACCCGGACTTCAGTGCCATGGAGCGAGCGGCGGAGCGCAAGCCGGAAACGCAGTACGGCGATGTCATTACGCCGGCGACGCCTCCTGACTGGAAGGAAGTCGATGCTCTCGCCTCGTCTTTGCTGGAACGCACGCGGGATCTTCGCGTTCTGGTGCATCAGGCCGCGGCCCGCCTGAACCTGTCCGGACCGGCGGCGTTCGCTGAGGTTCTGGTCCAGATCCGCCACCTGCTCGAAACGAGGTGGGAGGTCATCCATCCGCGGCTCGATTCCGAGGACGACTACGACACGACGTTCCGCGCGAATACCCTGATGCGGTTGACGGATCCGCGAAGTGTATTGATCCCGCTCAGAGATTTGCCGCTTGCCCGATCCACGCTGACCGGTGCGATCAGCTGGCGCGACATCGCGGTTTCTCAAGGCCAGCTCCAGCCTGAACCTGGGCGGGAGAAGCGCAGCGAGGCGCTTATCCGGGACGCCTTCAAAAGGACCGATCCGGAACAGCTGAAAGCCTTGAGCGAGGGCGTTGCACTCGCAATCCACGAAGTGGCGGCGATTGCGTCGGCGTTCAAAGCGATGGCGGGCGACGATCTTAAACTCGATGATCTGTCGAAACTGCTGGACGAAATCCAAAAGGATTTGCGGCGCTTCGAACCGGCCATTGAGGAATTTGCGGATGAGGCCGCCGAGCCTGAGGCCGAACCGGAAACCGGGCCGGTCGCGGGGGCCGCCCCTGATCGGCCGATCGCCGTCTCGCGCCGCGCCACGTCAGTCCGGTCGATCACCACACTGTCCGGGCGAGACGACGCGCTTTACCTCCTGGACCTTGTCGCGTCATATTTTCGCGACAATGAGCCGTCGAGCCCGGCGCCCTTGCTCATTGACCGCGCGCGGCGGCTGGCGACGATGGATTTCATCGACATAATGCGCGATCTCGCGCCGGACGGGATGAGCCAGGTGCAAATCGTCGCGGGACAGTTGCCAGAGTGATATCAAGGTTGCCTTAATTACAACAAAAGTGCGAAACTGGCCGGAACGGCCGGCGCCAGGAACGGGGAAGTTGTGAAAATGCCGGTCAGGTGTGACATAGTTCATAACTCGGGTGAATTGGCTCCCGGTTATTGTAGCAACGTTGGGAAGGACGCAGGCGATGGCAAGAGCGAGTAGCCAGAAATTCATCGCGCGCAATCGTGCGCCGCGCGTGCAGATCGAATACGAAGTGGAGACGTACGGCTCCGAGAAGAAAATACAATTGCCGTTCATCGTCGGCGTGATGTCCGACCTCTCCGGAAAGCCTTCCGAGCCGCTGCCACCGGTGGCCGACCGCAAAATGCTCGAAATCGACGTGGACAACTTCGACAGCCGCATGAAGGCGATCAAACCGAGGGTCGCTTTCATGGTGCCGAATACCATGACCGGCCAAGGCAACGTCGCCGTCGACATCACGTTCGAGAGCATGGACGATTTCTCGCCCGGGGCGATCGCCAGGAAAGTCGATAGCCTGGCGAAGCTGCTTGAGGCGAGGGAGCAATTGTCAAACCTGCTGACCTACATGGACGGCAAGACGGGGGCCGAGGAGCTTATCGGCAAGGTGTTGGCCGATCCCGCGCTGCTGAAAACGCTGGCGGCTCAGCCCGCGCCCACCGCATCCGGTGCGGATGCGTCAGCCAAGGAGGAATAAGCGATGTCCGCGACACAAGCCGCTCCTGAGGCTGCCACCGCAACGACCAGCCTGAGCGATTTCGATGCGCTGATGACCCGTGAGTTCAAGCCCAAAAGCGATACCGCGCGCGATTCGGTGGCAATCGCCGTGCGCACGCTGGCGGAGCAAGCTCTGGCGAATACGGCACTGGTTTCCGATGATGCGCTTTCGTCGATTGGAGAGATGATCAAGGCGATCGATGCTACACTTACAGCGCAGGTCAATCTGATCCTGCATCACGAGGA
>JBEKGV010000294.1:0-5949 GCA_050012615.1 Acetobacteraceae bacterium
CTCGTCCGGGCCACCTGTTCAGGCACAGTGCTGATACAGGTGGCCCGGACGAGCCGGGCCATGACGGTTGTGACGAGCCGGGCCATGACGGTTGTAGAGAGGCGGACCGCGGCGAACGTGGAATGTCGGGCCATGACGATTGTCGATGTGCCACGTCAGGTGCGCGATGACGTTCGCCGCACCTCTGGCACTGATCGCACTGGCCGCGTTGCCGCTGCTCTGGTGGTTGCTGCGGGTCACGCCGCCCTCGCCGCGGCGCGAAACCTTCCCGGCGATCCGCCTGCTTCTGGGCTTGAACCCGACCGAGGAAACCCCTGCTCGCACGCCGTGGTGGCTGTTGCTGTTGCGCCTGGTGGCCGCCGCGCTGGTGATCGTCGCCCTGGCTCGTCCGGTCGTGGACAGCGCGGGATCCATGGCCGGCAACGGACCAATCCTGCTGGTGATCGATAACGGATGGGCCGCGGCGTCGGAGTGGCCGCGCCGGATGCAGATGGCGAATACCGTGCTGGACAGGGCGGCGCGCGCCGGCAGACGCGTCGCCTTACTCGCCACCGCTGCCGGCGAGACCGGAGCCGCCCCGCAAGCGACCGCCCCCATGACGGTCGCCGACGCCCGCTCCCTTCTGGGTGCACTTCGCCCGGAACCCTGGCCGTCGGCCCGCGCCACAGCCGTTCCCCACGATTGGGCTTATCCCGGGACCGATGTGGTCTACATCTCCGACGGGCTCATGGACGCTTCGGATTTCGGCACATTTGAAAAAAACCTGTCCGCACTGGGCAAAGTGACCGAGGTCTGCTGCGCCACCCTGGGGCCGAAATTACTCCTGCCGCCGCGGATAGAGGCCGATCGCATGGTCGTCCGAGTCGCCCGCGCGTCAGGCGGCGCCCCGGAAACCGCCGCCGTATTGGCCCGCAGCGGCGACGGCAGGACGCTGGCGCGGGCCGAAATCCCCCTGGCGGCGGGCGCGACATCGGGCACCGCCACGCTGACCCTCCCGCTGGAGCTGCGCAACCGCCTTGGCCAGCTTGTGCTCGACGGTTCCCCTTCGGCGGGATCGGTCGCGCTGCTGGACGAGCGTTGGCGGCGACGGCCGGTCGGATTGCTGACCACCGATCTGACCGCGACGGACGCCCCGCTGACCGGCGCGCTGTTCTATCCGAGACGCGCCCTCGCCCCGTTCACCGAATTGCGAGACGGCGACCTGCCGACGCTGCTGCGCGGCGAGCTCTCGGTCCTGATCCTCGCCGACCGCGTCCTGACGCCGGGGCCGGAGCTGACCGCGCTGACCTCCTGGGTCGAGAAGGGCGGACTGTTGATCCGTTTCGCCGGCCCTCGGCTGGCCGAGACCACCACGCCTGACCCGCTGTTACCCGTCCACTTGCTGAACGGCGACCGCCAACTGGGTGGCGCGATGTCCTGGAGCGAACCGGCGGGCCTCGCCCCCTTCCCCACGGCGTCGCCCTTCGCCGGCCTCGCGGTGCCGCCGGACGTGAAAATCACCCGGCAGGTGCTCGCCGAGCCGGGCGCCGATCTTGCCACCCACACCTGGGCGTCGCTCGCCGACGGCACGCCGCTTGTCACGTGGCGGGCCCTGGGGTCGGGACAGATCGTGCTGTTCCACGTGACGTCGAACGCCGATTGGTCGAACCTGCCGCTGTCCGGGCTGTTCGTCGACATGCTGAGCCGGCTCGTGGCGCTGTCGGCCGGTGTCGCGAACACCGCCGACACGAGCGTGCTGGCGCCCGCCGAAGCATTGGACGGGTTCGGCCGTCTCGGGCGTCCGCCTGAGGCAGCGCAGGGGCTTGAAGCAGGTGCGTTCGGGACGACCCCCGCCTCGCCAAAGCATCCGCCCGGCCTCTATGGCCCCGAGAACGGGCGCCGCGCGCTGAACCTGGGCGCGGTGGCGCCAAAGCTGGAGGTTGCCCCGATCGTCAGCGGCGCGACCGTGGAACCTCTGGGCGAAACCCCGCGGGACAAAGAACTCGGGCCGCCTTTGTTGGCCGCCGCGATCGTCCTGCTCGTCGTCGATATGGTGTTGGCTCTGGGCTTGCGCGGCCTGCTGCGACGAAGCGTTGCCGCGATGGTCGTGCTGGCGGTGCTGGCGGTCCCTTACGCCCATGCGCAGGATCCATCGTCGAACCCGGCGCTGACGACGCGGTTGGGCTATATCCTGACCGGAGATTCGAGGATCGATGGGATCAGCGAAGCGGGCCTGATCGGATTGTCCGACTACGTCAACCGGCGCACCGCGGCGGCTCTGGCGAAGCCCGACGCGGTCGAGCCCGGCCATACCGATCTCAGCCTCTATCCGCTGCTGTATTGGCCGATCACGGCGGACGTGGCGGCGCCGTCGGCCGACCAGGTGACCGCGCTGAACGACTATATGGCGCATGGCGGGATCATCGTGATCGACACGCGCGATTCCGGGTCGGGTGCGGGTTTCGCGCCCGGCACGGACGAAGCACTGAAGCGCGTGGCGCACGACCTGGCCATTCCGCCCCTGGCGCCGTTATCAAGCGATCATGTGCTGGCTCGGTCATTTTATTTATTAAACGATTTTCCCGGCCGTTTCACTGGCGATTCGGTTTGGGTGCAGCGCGATCAGGACCGATCCAACGACAGCGTCTCCCCCGTCATCATCGGCGGCAACGACTGGGCTTCCGCATGGGCGGTCGATGCGCAGGGGCGCAATCCGTACGCGGTCATTCCGGGAGGACAACGGCAGCGGACGCTGGCCTATCGGTTTGGCGTCAATCTGGTGATGTACGCGTTGACCGGGAACTACAAAGGCGATCAGGTGCATATCCCCGCCATTCTGCAACGGCTGGGGCAGTAATACCGACCGCCCAGGTCATTGACTCTTCGGCACAGTCGTTAACCGCGTCATGGCCGGCCATCAATCGCCGCACGTGCCTCGCCAGATGGCCGGGTCAAGCCCGGCCATGACGAGGAAAGTGGAATGCACCGACCTTAATTTAGTGCGCATGGAGTCAAGCCCGGTGATGACGGGTTGGGTGGCCGTGCCGTTCAGTTAATCCATTCCGCGGTTGGTATAACGATTGCCCGTCAGTGCCGGGACAGAAATCCCAATAAAAGCTCATTGAATACCGTTGGCTGCTCCCAGTAAGGGCTGTGGCCGGCCTCGGGGATCGTCGCGACCTCGGCCTGCGGCATGTGCAGCGCTTGCATGCGCAGCAAAGACGGCGGCGTGTACAGATCGGACTCTCCGGTGACCAGCAGCGCCGGTTGCCTGATCGTTTCAAGCCCGGCCCAGGTGAGCGGCTGTTTCATTTTGGGGTAGATACGAGGGCCCGGCATCGCCTGATGTTCCAGTTCGAGCCAGGCGGCGACGCCCTCGGGATTGCCGGCGCGGTAGGACGGCGAAAGCTCCTGGAACTCGTGCGGCAAATCGGCGAAAAATTTTGGCCGCAACCGAGCGTTGACCGCCTGATAATCCGCGTCGGTAACCCCCATCAGTGAGGACACGACCGTCAGGGTTCGCACCTTGGCGGGAAATGCCAAAACGAAGTCCAGCGCGACGAAGCCGCCATGCGCCGCGGCCACCACATCCACCTGGTCCAGCTTCAGGTGTTGGAGCAGATTATCCAGATCGTCGGCCGCGACACCCGGATTCTCCGAATTGCCGGGATCGGAACGAAAATATCCGCGCCGCGAATAACCGATGGCCCGATATCCGGCCTTCGCGAGTACAGGCTGCTGATAAACCCATCCGGCCGCGCTATGGGTTGCCGCGTGCAGCAGGACGACCGGCCGCCCGGAGCCGCCGGTGTCCCAGTACCAAAGCCGGGTTCCCGGCAATTCGGCGACGGCTTCGCGCACCGGAGCCTGCGTGGGCACAGGGACAGGCGTCCAGACCGGGACCGGGTTCGTCATGAAAGGTCGCCTTCCGAATTTCCGTTGTTTTCGCTCAACGAACCGCGAGCACCAGCTTCCCGCGCAGGTGGCGTGCCTCACTGACCCGATGCGCCTCCGCCGCGTCCGCGAGAGCATATCGCGCGATTGGCGGAGGAGCGACCGCTCCGGCTTCCAGCAGTGCGATGATTCGTTCCAGATGCGCACGATCTCGGGACACCGCCGGACGCAATACTTTCACATCCGTTCGCGACGGCTTGAATCCCTCGGGTGCGGCGGCGACCCAGACCAACCGGCCGCCGGGCTTCAACACGGCGTAGGAGCGCACCTGCACCTCGTCGCCCACCGTATCGAACACCACATCGCAGCCCGACACGGTCTTTGCGAAATCCTCGACATTATAATCGATCACGCGGCCGGCGCCGAGGCCGCGCACATAGTCCGCGTTGCCGGCACTTGCCGTCGTGATCACGGTTGCGCCGATATATTTCGCGAGCTGAATCGCGAACCCGGCGACACCGCCCGCCCCGCCCTGGATCAGGATCGTCTCGCCCTTCCGCAGCTGCGCCGTATCCTCGATGGCCCAAATCGCGGTAATCCCGATCAGCGCAATCGCGGCGGCCTGCAGGTGGGACAGACGCTCCGGCTTACGCGCGACGATGGCGGCTTTGATCGCGAGTTTTTCCGCGTAGGCACCTTCTTTGCCCGCGTCGTTCACGCCGAACACCGGGTCGCCGACAGCGAAATCTGACACGCCTTCGCCCAGAGCGGCGACGATGCCGGAGAAATCGCGGCCCAGGATGTGGGGGAACTTGAGGCTGCCGTGGCCGCCCAGACGGACTTTGTAGTCGGCCGCGTTGACGCTGGCCGCATGGACGTCGACCACGATCTCGCCCGGCCCGGCGATGGGATCGGGCGCCTCGCCGAAACGCAACATCTCCGGGCCGCCATGGCCGGTCAGCAGCATCGCTTTCATTGGTTGCTTTCTCCCTGTTACTCTGCTTCGCGAAAGCGCGTCACACCGTCATGGCCGTCACACCGTCATGGCCGGGCTTGAACCGGCCATCTCTCGCGGCACTGTGCTGGAACAGATGGCCGGGTCAAGCCCGGCCATGACGCGGGGAAGCGGGGAAGCGGGGACGCCGCGATTCAATGCACGTCCGCGCGGATATCGGCCTCTTGCGCGTGTCGGTCCCCCGGTGTCGCCTCATGTGCGGGCGCCCGCCCTCGTGTGACCCAATCCGACACCCGGTCGAGATAAATATAGATCACCGGCGTCGTGAACAAAGTCAGTACCTGACTGATGATCAGGCCGCCGACCATCGCATAGCCGAGCGGCTGTCTGATCTCGGAACCGGTCCCCGTTCCGAGCATCAGCGGCACACCGCCGAGCAACGCCGCCATGGTCGTCATCATGATCGGACGAAAGCGCAGCAATGCCGCTTTGCGTATGGCCGCGTCAGCCGGCAGGTTTTCGTTGCGCTCAGCGACGAGCGCGAAATCGATCATCATGATGCCGTTCTTTTTCACGATCCCAATCAGCAGAATGATGCCAATCAGCGCGATCAGGCTAAAATCGAAACCGAACAGCATCAGCGTCGCGAGAGCACCGACACCGGCCGATGGCAACGTCGACAATATCGTGATCGGGTGAATGTAGCTCTCATACAATATTCCGAGGATCAGATAGACCACCACCAAAGCCCCGATAATCAACAACGGGACAGTCGACAGCGAAGCCTGAAACGCCTGGGCGTTACCCTGGAACCCTGTGATGATGGACGCCGGAAGTCGCATGTCTCGTTCCACACGCTGCACCGCATCGGTCGCCTGTCCGAGCGCAACTCCCTGAGCCAGATTGAAACTGATGGTGACGGCGGGAAATTGTCCCTGATGACTGACCGACAAAGGCTGGATCGGAGTCGTCGACCACTTCGCGAAAGCGGACAGTGGCACCTCGCCTCCGGTTGTCGCCGACTTCAGGTAAATCTTATCGAGCGTGGTGACGTCCGCCTGCAACGCGGGAAGCACCTCCATGATGACTTCATAAGTCGAAAGCTGCGTGAAATATTGAGC
>JBEKGV010000295.1:0-5939 GCA_050012615.1 Acetobacteraceae bacterium
CTTCGCCCGTACACGCTGCGCGACCAGATCACCAGCGTGCTGCGATCGGCGCCTGCCGTGTCGACCTGAACCGTCACCAGGTCAGGGAAATTCAGCACCGCGCTGCGCACGACGTAGTGGATCTGGAGTTGCGCGGGATACTCCGCGGCGACATAGGTTCCGGGTTCACCGCCGAACACGGCTTTGGCCGTTTCGTACAGCGCCGGAGCGCTGCGTTTCTGTTCCTCGGTCACCACATCCGGTTCCGGCCGCATCCAAGCCGGTCCGGCCAAAAATGTATTGGGGGTCGCGGGCCGCTCGATCCTTGTCATGTCCATCAACGCGGGTTGGGGCAGGCCCGAGGCGCCGTCGGCGCCACAAGCGGGTAATAGCAGGCCAAGCAACCAGGCAAGCGGCGTCAATCCGGCACTCGCGTCAACCCGGCGACCAGGACATCAAACCGCATGGAACCTCCCTAAAAGCCGGATCCGGGTCGTGCGAGGTATGCTTCCTCTTCGGGAGTACTGGTTCTTCCCAACGCCGCGTTGCGGTGGGGAAATCGGCCAAACTCTCGGATCACATCAAGATGGCGATGCGCGTAATCCACGGTCTCCGCGCCTAACTCCGCCCGAAGGGTCTCGAACAGGCGAACCGATTCGATTTGATCCTCCATTGTCTCGTCATGTTCGAACGGGAGATAAACGAACATGCGCTCGACCGCGGTCAATGCCGCGTCCAACCCGTTCGCGATCGAACGGCGCGCGATCTCGAGCGCATGGTGGTCCGCCGCGAATGCTTCGGCGGAGCCGCGGAAGACGTTTCGCGACAACTGGTCCAGCAGGACGATCAGTGCCAAGGCGCCTTTCGGGGTCAAAGCCCAGTGGTCGTAATGACCGGCGCGTGCATGGCGAATGGCGGCGGTGAAGCGGGCACATCGCACGTCGAATTCCGCGTCCTTTTCGAACCATTGTTTTTGACGCTCGGACCGAGCGCCGCCGAACCAGAAATCCAGTATTTCGGATTGTGTTAACGTCATGGCTTACACCAACCGGCGCACTGATTGACGCGTCGGCACGGTCACCCGCCACGTCATCTCTATCCCCCGACCTGATCGGGGGATCGTCCGGGGGACCTGTCGCGGTACTGTGCGGCGATAGATGGCCGGCTCGGTGGCCGGCCATGACGTGACTGACACCGGCCATGACGTGACTGACACCGGCCATGACGTGACTGACATCGGCCATGACGTGACTGACATCGGCCATGACGTGACTGACATCGGCCATGACGTGACTGACACCGGCCATGACGTGGCTAACACCTGTGCGGAGAACCACATCACGCCAGGGCCCGATCCAACAGGCGCACCGAATGGATCGCCTCCCTGCCCGACAGGTCACGTATCTGATGGCGGCAGGACGTGCCATCGGCAACGATATAGTCCTCGATCCCGGCGGCCCGCACGGCCGGCAGTAACCCAGCCTCCGCCATCGCACGCGAGACGTCCTGGGTTTCGGCCTGATATCCAAACGAACCGGCCATCCCGCAGCACGATGAGGCGATCGGTTTGACCGTGAGTTCCGGCACGCGTTTCAATGCCGTCAGCGCATCGGGGAACGCACCGAAGGATTTCTGATGGCAATGCCCATGCACGTGCGCCGTGCCCGGCAGCGCTCGCAACGCCAGATGCGGCTTTTCCTTCGCCAGGAACTCCGACAGCAGCATCGCGCGGCCGGCGAGATCGTCCGCTTTCGCGCCCGGCAGCAGCGAGCGAAATTCATCCCGTAATGTCAGCAGGCAGGACGGCTCCAGGCCGAGCACCGGCATTTCTCCCTCTAATGCGGAGATCGTGCGTCGCGCCTCTTCGCGGGCCTTGTCCACCATTCCGGCGGACAAGAACGTTCGCCCGCAGCAGAGTGGACGACCCGTGACGACAGGCATCACAACGCCGTAGCCGGCGGCACGAAGCACGCGCAGAGCGGCACGCAGGTTCTCCGGCTCGAAGTAACGATTGAAGGTGTCAGCCAAAAGCATGACATCGCCGCGCGGGCCGTCGGCGGCACCGGCTTCGGCGTCGCGAAACGGCTTGCTGCTCCAGGTCGGCAGGTTCCGCCCGGAGGCAATGCCGATCTGGCGTTCCATCAATCGCCGCAGCGGTCCGATCGCATTCCGGGCATTCGCCAGCCATGGAACGCGCGACACGATCCTCGCGTATCTGGGCAGGTCGGCGACCAGGCTCTCGCGCCGTGCCACGCCATGCCGGTCGGCTCGGGCGGCCAGCACCTCGATCTTCATCTTCGCCATGTCGACGCCGGTGGGGCACTCGCGGCGGCATGCCTTGCAGGACACGCACAGTTTCATCGCCTCGGCGAGCGGTTCGGAATGCATGGCTTCCGCACCGAGCTGCCCCGTCAGCGCCAGGCGCAGCGTGTTGGCGCGGCCTCGGGTCAGATGCTGCTCGTCGCGCGTGACGCGGAAACTCGGGCACATCACGCCCGCGTCGAACGCGCGGCAGGTGCCGTTGTTGTTGCACATCTCGACCGCACCCAGCATGCCGCCCAACGGGCCGGGATACTCGGACCAGTCGAGTTTGGGAGTGAAATCCGACACCGGAGCGTAGCCGGGCCCGTACCGGAACAGGGTTCGGTCATCCATCCGAGGCGGGCGCACGATGCGATTTGGGTTCAGCATCCCGGTTGGATCGAACGTGTCCTTGACCTCTTCAAACGCACGAACGATGCGTTCGCCGAACATCTGCGTGTGGAACTCGCTGCGCGCCAGGCCGTCGCCGTGCTCGCCGCTGTGAGAGCCTTTGTATTCGCGGACGAGGGCGAGGGTTTCCTCCGCGACCGCGCGCATTTTCGCGACGTCCTTGGGGTCTTTCATGTTCAGTACCGGCCGGACGTGCAGGCAGCCGACCGAGGCGTGCGCGTACCAGGTCCCCTTGGACCCGTGCTTCTCGAAGACCTGGTTCAACCGTTCAGTATAGTCCGGCAGGTCGTCCAGATCGACGGCGCAATCCTCGATGAACGACACCGGTTTGCCGTCGCCTTTCATCGACATCATGATGTTCAGGCCGGCCTCGCGAACCGCCGCGATGTCGGCCTGGAACCCTGGCTCGATCGCACGCACCACGCCGGGGTGGCCGAGATCGCCCATCAATTCTTCCAACTCGCGCAATTTGGTGCGCAGCGCACCGTCGTCGTCGCCATGGAATTCGACGATCAGCAGAGAGTCCGGCTCACCGATCAGCATGTTGTTGATGGTGGCACGATAGATCGGAATGCTCCGGCCAAGCTCGATCATCGTCCGGTCGACGAGTTCGACCGCTTCGGGATCGAGGTCGACGATAAACCGGGCCGCCCGCATCGCATGCCGGAACGTGGGAAACTGACAGATCCCCAGCATCTTGCGCGGTTTGATCGGATGCAGCGTGAGTTCAAGCGCGGCGGAAAATGCCAGCGTCCCTTCCGATCCCACCAACAATCGCGCCAGATTGTCGCGTCCCGAGGCACGCGCCGCCGGGGTCAGGGCGTCGATATTGTAGCCGCCGACCCGCCGGAGTTGCTTCGGGAATCGCGCGGCGATTTCCTCGGCTTCGTTCGCACCGAGCACGCGCAACCGTTGGACCAGATCGGCGATCCGGGCCGGCATGTCGGCGCCAAGGTTGTCCGAAACGGCTCCAAAGCGATGCCGCGTGCCGTCCGCCAGGATCGCATCGATCGCACGAACGTTGTCGGCCATCAGCCCGTAGCGAATCGACTTCGAGCCGCACGAGTTGTTTCCCGCCATCCCGCCGATCGTGCAGCGCGCATGGGTCGAGGGATCGACCGGAAAGAACACCCCGTGCTGGCGCAGTTCGGTATTCAACGCACCCAGAGTGACGCCAGGCTCGACCGTCACCGACCCGGCCTTGGTATCGACGCTCAGCACCCGGCGCAGGTATTTCGAGCAGTCCATCACCAGCGCCCGGTTCACGGTCTGGCCGCACTGGCTGGTCCCCCCTCCCCTGGGCAGCACCGGGATCCCGGCCTCGCGCGCGATGGCCAGGGCGGCGGCTACGTCGTCGATCGTGCGGGGTACGATGACGCCCAGTGGCTCGACCTGGTAGATGGAGGCGTCGGTGGAATAGCGGCCGCGGCTGGCGCGATCGAACAGCACCTCACCGCGGATTTCGCGTGACAACCGTTGCGCGAGGCCGGAATCGCCGGGGAGGATTTCCCCCCTTGGAGCGACCCGGGGGGTTTGCCTCGGGGCGTGGCTCGTGGACGCACTCATGGTGTCGATGCCGGCTCCTGGGCCTGGTTGCGGGCGCAATCTGCCGCGTCGGCGTGCCCGGCGCCAGCGGTGAGCGTCAAGGCGGCAAACGGACCGGTTGGTGGCCGCCGTCTGGTGGTTCCGTCTGGTGGTCGCCATCTGGTGGTCGCCATCTGGTGGTCCGTGGGGATCGGGTGCATCGTCCCGCCGTTTCGCTTCGGAGTTTGCCCATGGCCAAGATGCACCGCGCAGGGAGGCACTTCCTCCAGATCCCTGGACCAACCAATGTGCCTGACCGGGTGTTGCGCGCGATCGACCGTCCGACGATCGATCACCGCGGGCCCGATTTCGGCGAGCTTGGGACCGAGGTACTGGGCAATCTCCGGCGGATCTTTCAAACGGAGGGGCCGGTCGTCATTTACCCCGCCTCGGGGACCGGCGCGTGGGAAGCGGCGCTGACCAATACTCTTTCCTCCGGCGATACGGTTCTGATGTGCCGCACCGGGTGGTTCGCGACGCTGTGGAAGGAGATGGCGGAGCGGCTCGGCCTGCAGCCGGTGTTCATCGACACCGATTGGCGCCGCGGTGCCGATGTCCAGGGTCTGAGCGCCGCGCTGACCGCCGATACCGCGCACAAGATCAAGGCTGTCTGCGTGGTGCATAACGAGACCTCGACCGGATGCGTCTCCAGGGTCGACGAGGTGCGGGCGGCGATGGACCAGGCGCGGCATCCGGCGCTGCTGATGGTGGATACGATTTCGTCATTGGCTTCGATGGACTACCGGCACGATGCGTGGGGAGTCGACGTGACTGTCGCGGGCTCGCAGAAAGGCCTGATGCTGCCTCCGGGGCTGTCGTTCAACGCGATCAGCGCGAAGGCGCTCAAAGCGGCGGAATCCGCAAAGTTGCCGCGCAGCTACTGGGACTGGCGGCCGATGCTGGAGGCGAACAAGACCGGATATTTTCCCTACACACCCGGAACGAACTTGCTCTACGGCCTGAATGAGGCGGTGACGATGCTGCTGGAGGAGGGGCTGGAGAATGTGTTCGCCCGCCACGACCGCTTTGCCGAAGCCGCTCGGCGGGCGGTGCACGCCTGGGGGCTGGAGGTCCAGTGCGCCGATCCGCGGCATTACTCGTCATCGCTGACCGCGGTGCGACTGCCCGAGGGTCACAGCGCCGACGGGCTCCGCGCGACGATACTGGAAAAGTACAACATGAGTTTGGGGAATGGTCTGGGGATTCTGAAGGATCGCGTGTTCCGCATCGGGCATCTGGGCGACTTCAACGATTTGCAATTGATCGGGACGCTTGGTGGCGTGGAGATGGGATTGCGCGTGGCCGGGGTGCCGCACAGGACCGGAGGGGCACAGGCGGCGATCGATTATTTGTCGGGGAATGCGTGAGGTAGGCGGGGTGCGCCCGTTATTGGTTGGCGGACGGTCGGGTCACCCGGGAGGTCACGATCGGCGGAACAGGCATACGATGAGTTGACCGATTGGGTTCAAATCGCGAGTCACGATTCGATTGAACTCTCGTAGAGCTTGTCCCCTCGATGACATTCGTTGCAGAAACCAGGATCTAAGCTGGACTTTATCGAATCACGCGGCATGGGCGAGTGCGTTTGCGGCGCGATCCCACAACTCGCGAGGAATTTTAATGCTGTCCCGGCGGCGCCAGGACATGAAAGAAACCTGGTGATG
>JBEKGV010000296.1:0-5931 GCA_050012615.1 Acetobacteraceae bacterium
AGATCGGCGAACATGGCGGCGATCGTGGCAAGCGTCGGGTCAGGTTCCGTCATGGCGGTCAGTCTGCCCGCTTCTGGGTGGTCGGACGAGCCAGTGAGAGCCGATACCTCGTACCGTGGAGCGGGAGTGTCCGAATTTCTGTGTGTGAGGCTCGTTCAGTCTCACCCACCATTGGGTGAACGACTGTAAGCGAAGTCTGAACGTGACGGCAATGCGACGACATGCACGGTGTCAGTAGCACACGATATGTCCGGTTTAGGTAGCACACGATCTGTCCGGTAAGTCGGTGCCCTTTCGAGGGTTCGGATGCGCCGGTCAGAAGCCTTGCAAGGTGTGCGAATGGTCAGGTTCCGGAGTGTTCTGGGGCGGTACGAGGCGGATGAGCTCAACCAGATCGAGGCGGCCGAGATGCTGGGGGTGAGCGAACGGACCTTCCGTCGTTGGTGCCGCCGCTTCGAAGAGGAGGGCGAGACGGGGCTTTTGGACCGCCGCCTGGGCCGTCCGTCCGGCAAACGTGTGCCGGCGGACGATGAAGCGGAGGTCGAGCGTCTGTATCGAACCCGCTACCGGGGCATCACCGCGCGACATTTCCACGAGTATCTGGTGCGCGATCACCTGTTCCGGTGGAGCTACACCTGGACGAAGCTGTTCCTTCAATCGAAGGGTCTGCTGGACAAGGCGCCGCGGCGCGGCGTGCACCGGCGCAAACGTCCGCGGCGTCCGCTGCCGGGGATGATGTTGCACCAGGACGGTTCGCGGCATGCGTGGCTCGAGGACCAGCCAGCGATGGACCTGATAGTGACCATGGACGACGCGACGAGCGAGATTTACTCGGCGTTCCTGGTTGAGGAGGAAGGTACGGCTTCGACGTTCCGGGCGCTGCTGGAGGTATTCACCCGCCGCGGCCTTCCGTTGAGCCTTTATACCGATCGCGGAAGTCATTACTTTCACACACCAGAAGCTGGCGGCAAAGTGAATCGCGCCCAGCCGACGCAGGTTGGACGCGCGCTGGCGCAACTGAGCATCGAGCATATCGCGGCGTATTCGCCCCAGGCGCGGGGCCGGTCGGAACGCTTGTTCGGGACCTTGCAAGGGCGCGTGCCGAAGGACCTGGCGCTGGCCGGGATCACGACAGTTGAAGCAGCCAACGCCTGGCTGCGCGACACTTATATATCGGCGCGCAACACGCGGTTCGCGACGAAGGCTGAACAGGAAGGCAGCGCGTTCGTGGCTGTGACCGGTCTTGGTCTGGCCGAAACTCTGTGCGTCCAGGAAGAACCCATTGTTGGTAACGACAACTGCGTATCGTTTGAGAATCGCAAGCTGCAGATACCCGAAAGCCCGCTGCGCCCGCACTTCGTGAAAGCGACCGTGAAGGTGCATCAATATCCGAACGGTGGTCTGGCGATCTTCCACGGCCGGCGTTGTCTGGGCCGCTACGACGGAAAGGGCGTTCAGGTCGATGCGCCGGCCACGGATAGCAACGAAAGCACACGGTCCGTCCCGTCCGGCCGCGAGGATCGCGCCGTGTTCGGGACCGTCAAGGACGCTTCGCGCCGCTCCGCGGTGGCCTCGCCCAAGACGAGGCCATCCTTGACCGCCCCTCCGCGCGACGCACGCTCACATGGCAGGTCGGCTCCGGGAAATGGTCCCGACAGTCTCACCAGGAAATCTCCACCGGAGACACCGCTCCTCCGACGGACGAAACAGGAACGAGCGGCCATATGATGTGCTACATAAACCGGACAAGTTAATTAGCTATCGACACGCCCTTGGCGAAATCCGGAATGCTGGCGCGGCCCTCCATTATTTTCGCTCGGATCGCCGCAGCGGCCGGGGACAACGAGCCTTCGGCCGTGGCTTCCAGAGCCGGGCCGCCGTTGTCACCTATCCTCGCCGTCTCTGGAGCGGTGTTGGTCTCTGACATAATCGCACCTCGTTGCGGTCAACGAGTGCGTCAGTGCGGCGAAATTCGCCACCTTTCAAACGTTTATAGTTTAGAGTTGTTCAGAGTTTAAACTCTGAAACTCTGAACGCCGCGATCGCTGCCTCGCGGGCTTTGTTGCAGGAACCTGTGCTTGCTTTGTATTTCAACTGAAGAGACGCGAGTGACAAAGGCGGTCGTACATGCTCGCCCCGCGCGATTGTCCGAAGCGCGGCGGCCATCGAGGGCGCCCCGGAATAGTCGTCCCACCATTCCGGGGCCTCGTCCCAGCTCTCGGCCGGGTCCGGTGCGGCGGTATCGCGAAAGGCGATCAAATCAATCGCCTCGTTCCTGGTCAGCAACGGCCGGTCTGGCACGCCTGTCCGCAGGGCCTCGTTGCTCACCGGCGGCGTCCCGCGGTCAGCGGAACCACCTCGCCGCCGGCTTTCCCGGCGCCTTGTATGACGCTCCCGGCACGCTCGGTGGCCTCACGCAACGAATCGTCCATGAGGCGCGCGTAACGTTGCGTGGTCGACGCCTGAGTGTGGCCAAGCAATGCGCCGATGATGGGCAGGCTCAGGCCGAGACTGGCGAGAATTGATGCATGCGTGTGACGAAGATCGTGAAGCCGCACGCCTTCGAGTCCGGCCTTCCGCGACGCCGATGCCCAGAAATGCTTGACGTCGGTCAGCGCCTTGCCGTCCTGGCCGGGGAAAACAAACGGGATCGGCTCATATCCAGCCCGAACGCGGCGCTCATTCTCGATGTCCGCCTCGGCCTTCATTTCGGACAACAATTGCCGCGCCGGCGCGCTCAGCGGGATGCGGTGAAGTTTTCCCGTTTTCGTCGCCGCCGATGGCTTGGTCCAAACGCCGGCGGCGAGATCGAATTCGGGCCAGGTGGCGGACAAGGTTTCGCCCTTCCTGGCGCCCGTGAGCAGCAGCAGCCTCACGACGTTCGCCGACACGCGTTCCGGGTGAGCGGCGAGCGCTTCGCTAAGACGGGCGATCTCGGCTGGCGTCAGAAATTTTTCCCGCCTGTGCTCGGGCGATTTTGGGACGCCACGCGCCGGATTGTCGGAGCGCATATTCCACCGGATCGCCTGTGCGAACATCTTGCTCGCCACCGCGAGCACGCGGTTCGCCATGTATGGCGCGGTCTCGGCGATCCGCCGGTGCAGTGTCTCCAGATCCTGCGACAACTGTTCCGAGGCGACCTTTTTCGCTCCCAGATAGGGGCGGATGTACCGCTGGATGATGGCCGCGTAGTCCCGCCTGGTCGTCGGCCGCAGTCTGATCAGATGCTCGGCCTCGAACCTGTCGGCCAGTTTGGCGACGGTAGGCGCGTCACGGGTCGCCTGACGGTCCGCCAGCGGGTCGACGCCAGTATCGATCTGTTGCCTGAGCGCGTCGGCGTGCGTCCGGGCGCGTGCGACGTTCCAGGCGGGCGGCGAGCCTATGGTGAGCGTGCGGTCGTTCCCGTCCGCGTTCCGGTAACGCAGGACGAAGGCCTTGGCGCCGGCCGACGTCGTCCTTACTCCGAAGCCGGTTCCGCCATCCCAGCGGACACGATTCCCCCTCGGCGGTGGGACCAGGTCCGCGACGATCCGATCAGTCAGAGGCCCACTGACTCCCGTGAGCGGGGCTTCCGTGCCGACTTGTTTGACATCCGCAACCATACTCGTGTCCGCCCCATGTCCGCGAACGAGTATGTATCCAGCTTCGGCGATTTGCAACTAACGTCATCGAACTGTGGGATACTGCGTTGTATTTCCAGGGCTTCTGTGTTCCCAGCGAACAACGGCAAGGTGGGAATGAAGCGACGGGTCACATTCGTAATCAGTAGGTCCGCGGTTCGATCCCGCGCGCCGGCACCAGTTTCAACGGGTTAGTTGTCTCCGCTTTTCCCTGGCTGTTCGTCAGATGTTCTCTGTTGCCGCGATCCCCCTGCCCCGCCGCGGAAACCGCTTTGACAGCTGAAAGCGGTGTGGTACATAATTCGGTACATACTTTCCGAGAGCGGCCACCATGGCACACGTATCCTTCACCGATCTGCGCCAGAACATGGCGAGCTACTTCGACCGTGTAACGGATGATCGGGAGCCGTTGCTTGTCACCCGCCAGGGAGGCAAAGGCAACGTCGTGATCCTGTCCGAAGAAGAGTTCGCTGGCTGGCAGGAGACGGTGCACCTGCTGAATAGCCCGAAGAATGCCGCGCGTCTGCTGGCCTCCATCCGCCAACTGGACGCGGGCAAGGGCCGGGCGCGCGAACTGGTCGACGACAAAGATCCCGACGCGGCGTAACTTTGTGGACCTGCGCTTTTCAGACGAGGCGTGGGAGGATTACCAACACTGGCTCGCGACAGACCGGAATATCCTGCGTCGACTTAACGCGGTGATCAAAGACGTCCGGCGATCCCCCTTTGAGGGAATCGGAAAACCTGAGCCACTCAAGGGAGACCTTTCGGGATGGTGGGCTCGCCGGATTACCGGCGAGCACCGCTTCGTTTATCGAATTTCCGGGACGGGGGGCAATCAGATCCTCGAAATCGCCGCCTGCCGGTTTCACTATTAGCAGGCCAGTGCGCATGAGAGATCCAGCTTCATTACCTCGCCAGTCGTGGGAAACTCATGCGAGGAATGTCAATACCTTAACCGACCGAACGTCGGATTCGTGATCAGTAGGTCCGCGGTTCGATCCCGCGCGCCGGCACCAGCGACTTTTCAATATTCGAGTTAGCGCGGACACCACCGGGGCATCACCGGGGCATCATGGCAACCTTTTCGGTCGCGCCGCCATTCATTTGCCCAATAGATTCCGCAGCAGATTCCTGGGCGCATTAAGGATTTGCTTCGCGGCATCGGTCGGCACCGCCAGCATCGACGGCGGCGAGTTCGGCTGCGGCCCTCCCGCGCCGCCGCGTGCGATCGCGAGTTGATTGGCGCAATCGTCGCCGCCACCGCCAAGCCGATCCGGGCCGCCGAGCGCGCCGGAGATCTCGTCAAGCGGCAATTCGGCCAAATTCCGCGCCGATCGCGCGAGGCCTATGATGTTGGCCTGCGCGGTATTCGCGGCGTCGATGCGCGCCTGCGGATCCTCGATCGTCCCGCCGACGATCAGCGGCACGGTGACGCCGGTATCGGCAAGCCGGTCCAGCGGCCGTAAACGCAGCGACAGCGTCTCGTCGTCAAGGTTGATCGTGCCGCCGCCGTTTACCTTGACACGCGTGGAATCGAGATACAGCGTACGGAACGTCGCGACCCCGCCACGCGCGTCCAGCCGTGCCGCGAAGCAGCGCAGGGCGCTTTCGCCGACGATGATCTGGCCAGGGAAGATCAGCGACAACGGCAGGCTCGCCGAGGTCAGGATCGGCCCGAACACTCGGTTGATAGAGGCGTTCTCGATTTCGCCATTCACCATCGCCAGCCCAAGTGTCCCGTTCAGTCCGGCGGCGATCGCATGCAGGCTATCACCGGCGCCATTGAGATTGGCGTCGACTTCGAGCGAGCCCGATGCACTCGATGGCAGCCCGAGCATCAGCGCCAGTGCGTGAACCGACAGACCTGGCGCGCGCAGCACAAGCGTCACCGGCGGCTTCGCCGGAGTGGCATCGATCGTCAGCCGCCCGCTCATTTTACCCGCGGGAAGCGTCCCGTTGATCGGATCGAGCACGAGCTTGCCGCCTTTGAGCACGAAATGCCCGTCGAGGTCGCGATGCGTCTGGCCGTCGGTTTCCAGTTCGGCGATGCGCCATCGCACATCCGCATCGGCGTCGCGCAGAACGCCGAAGTGAAGCGACGCGTCCGAAAACAGCAGATTTGGATTGCCACGCTGCTCCGGCGGCGGCGGCCTGGCCGGCTCCGGCCGGGCCTGCCGCGGTGCGGGCGGACTGACCCACGTCATCTCAAGTAGCGCGTCGAGATCGATACGCCTGGACGTCACGTTCCCGGTCATCGACGGAGGCCGCGTAAATCCCAACGACACATCGCCGGCAATGTCGCCCTGCG
>JBEKGV010000297.1:0-5925 GCA_050012615.1 Acetobacteraceae bacterium
CGCGGTGGTGTCGCTGTGGATGGGTCAGCCTTTGACACTCGGTCTTGCGCCCGAGGAGATGACTCTGTTGATCCTGACGTTGTTTATCGGCACTGTTACTTTGGCCACGGGACGCACGACGATCCTGCAAGGGACGGTTCATCTGGTGATTTTCAGCGTATTTTTGTTTCTGTCGGCGATGCCGTGAGGTCAGCTTCTGTAAAGCCCCGTTGAAGGCAGGGCACGAGCGGGTCGGGGTCCAATGAAAAACCCCCACCTGTAGGATGGGGGTTTGAAGTCGAGACCGCGCGCGGATTTGATGTCATCCGGTGCGCGGCCGCCTCTTGTGAGAGGTCTTGAATGCCGATCCCGGTTGGGGAGAGCGGCCGACAAAGGTTCAGGTAATCTAGGTGATAACTTTTGTCAAGGGCGCCATTCCAAGAGACCAAAGCATAGCCTTTCGAATTGCCAGCATATCACCGTATGGAAGCGTGACAGTGTAATAGACTCTCCGACTGTTTTCATCGCGTCCACGACGGATGAGATCGATCCGGCTCAGGGACACAGCATAAATCATGTCCGCCTTGACCCAATTTGGGCCCCTGTCCCAGGGCGACGGCAGTTTGAGGTCCGGCGATTCCACCTGATAGGGCATCTTCTCGTGCGGTATTCCGGTGCTGAGCGGAACAACGGTGCAGAGACCTTTGCGTGCCGCGATTGGAGGACTGACAACAACGGCGGGACGGCGTTTGACCATCTCGGGTGGCACGAAGCCTCGTTGGAAGTCGCAGATCACCACGGTACCTGCTTTGGGATGGAATTCGAGCGGCATTAATCAGACGGCCGTTGTGTGCAGCGGAGCATTTCGGCCGAGCGTTCTGGACATTGCGTCGATTGATGGCACCACACACTCCTGTCCTCCGCCGGCGACTGCGCCGGTGGTCAGGGGAAGTGATACAGAGAACGTGTTTACGAACGCTGAATCGTGGCACGATGCGAATTTCGATTTCCCGTTGGTTCGTCGTCCGATTTTGGTGCCTCTACAAAACGAGCGGCGTGATCCCGCCGGTTTCCCACGATGCCGGCCAAGGTCGGCGATGCCGCCCCGCGGCCGTGCTCGTTTTCCGCATCTGATCGCGCGCCCAACCCTTCCCCTCTCATCCAATCCCTGCCAGCTTCGCTCCAGCCCAACCACGCACGAGCCCTTTCCATGGACCCCACCATCGCCGCCCTCGCCAAGGCCGCTGGCCTGGACAAGGCCCTTGCCGAATTCCCCGCCGACATTGAAGCCGCCGCCGCCCAGGCTCTCGGCCATGCGGAGGCCGTCAAGTATCCCACGGACCCGGCGGCCGAACCTTGGCCCCCAATGCGAGCGGAGCCGACACTGTGACCGCGCTTCACTGGCTCTCCGCCACCGAGATCGCCAAGGCTTATGCCGCTCGGACCCTCTCGCCCACCGAGTTCACGCAAGCGTTACTGCAACGCATCGAACATCTGCAGCCCAAACTCCATGCGTTCATCCGCCTTGACGCGGAGGCCGCGATGGATGCTGCCAGAACCGCGGAGAAGGAACTCGCCGCCGGCCGTTCGAGAGGCCCGCTTCACGGCATTCCGGTCGGGATCAAGGACATCATCGATGTCGCCGGCCTGCCGACCACGGCCCACTCGAAAATTCTCATCGACAACATAGCCAAACAGGATGCGGCCTGCGTCAGCCAACTCCGAAAAGCCGGCGCCATCGTACTGGGCAAACTCAGCACGCATGAGTTCGCCATCGGCGGGCCGAGCTTCGATCTGCCTTTCCCTCCGGCACGCAATCCGTGGAACCCAAGGCACCACCCGGGCGGCTCGTCGTCCGGCTCCGGGGCCGGCGTGGCATCCGGCATGTTCCCGCTGGCACTTGGCACCGACACTGGCGGCTCGGTGCGCAATCCCGCGAGCGTTTGCGGCATCGTGGGCCTGAAGCCGACCTATGGCCTCGTCAGCCGCCGCGGCGTGTTTCCGCTGGCATTCACGCTGGACCATGTCGGCCCGTTGACCCGCACGGTCGCCGATAACGCACTGTTGCTCGAGGCGCTGGCCGGCCACGATCCAGACGACCCCGGCAGCGCTCAGACCAACGTTCGGGGCTTTGGCAAATGGCTGGACCGCGGCGTCGCCGGTCTGCGTATCGGTTTCATTCGGCACTTCCACGAAACGGATATGCCCGCCCACCCCGATGTCACGGCTGCGCTTGAGGACGTCGAACGCATCCTGGAGGCTGAGGGCGCCCTCGTCGAAACCGTGACGCTGCCGAAACTTAGCGAGTTCGCCGGCATCAATCGAGTCATTCTCTGCTCGGAAGCGTGGTCGATCCACGCCCCCTGGCTCCGCGAACGCCCAGGAGATTATGGCGCGTTGGCGAGGCGCCGCCTGCTGCCGGGCGCGTTCATGACCGCCGGAGACTACGTCGGCGCGCAGCGCCGCCGCGCCGAACTGATCGCCACGGTCAACGACAAACTTCGAGACTATGACGTGCTGATGTGCGCCAGTTCCATGGACCCGGCCAGCGAGATCGAGGATGCCGCTGAAACCGCGCGGACCTATCCGCGGCAGGCCCGCGCGCCGTTCAACGTCACCGGGCATCCCGCGCTGGCGATGATGTCGGGGCTGTCCGGGAATGGTCTTCCGGTGTCGGTGCAGTTCGTCGGCCGTTATTTCGAGGACGCGACGGTGCTGCGGGTGGCCGCCGCATACGAGAAAGCCGCTGGCTGGTATAAGAAACATCCGCCAATCTAACTCCTGACCATACTGGCCCACCTTAATGGGCCGGACGCGCGGATATCGCGCCGCTCCAGTGGGCCTGATCAAAAGCGGCCATGATCGGGAGAGCTGCGATCGCCAAACGGGCCCGAATGGGAGAACGCTAATGCCGAAGACCACTCGCATCAGCAACGCCGCCTGGATCGTGGCCTGGGACACAGCGACCAAAAGTCATGCTTATCTGCAGGGCGGCGATCTCGTTTTTCGCGGTGACGCGTTCACGTTCGTCGGCCAAAATTACGCTGGTGACGTGGACGAAACGATCGACGGCGCCGACCTCATGGTCATGCCGGGCCTTATCGATATCCACTCGCATCCCAGCACCGAGCCGTTCTTCCGCGGTATTCGAGAGGAGCACGGACTACCGACGATGTACATGAGCGGCCTTTACGAACGCTCCTTCGTATTTCGCCCGGACGAGACCGGCCGCCAGGCAGGCAAGGAGGTCGCCTATTGTGAAATGCTGCTCACCGGGATCACCACCGTCGCGGATTTATCGGGGAATGATCCAGGTTGGATCGATCTCGCGGCGCGCAGCGGACTGCGCGTGTTCCTGGCACCCGGGTTCGCGTCGGCGCGTTGGTATCTGGAGAACGATTGGGACCTGAAATATAACTGGGACGAAATTAATGGCCGGCAGGCGTTCGACGCGGCGCTCGCTCTGATCGATCAGGCCATTCGGCACCCCTCGGGCCGTCTGTCGGGGATCGTCTGCCCGTCGCAGATCGACACCTGCACGCCAGCCCTGTTGCACGATGCGTTTCAGGCGGCGTGCGAGCGAAACCTGCCATTCACCACGCATTGCGCGCAGAGCGTGAACGAGTTCCATGAAATGGTGAAGCGTCATGGCAAAACGCCGATCCAATGGGCGAACGAGATAGGTATCCTCGGATCGCGCACCATTCTTGGCCATGCCATCTTCATCGACGAGCATTCCTGGTTGCATTGGCACAGTCGGGAAGATCTCGGCTTGCTGGCTGCGACCGGGACCTCGGTCGCGCACTGCCCATCCCCGTTCGCGCGCTATGGACATGGGATGGAAGACTTCGGCCGCTACCGGCGGGCCGGGGTTAATATTGGTCTCGGAACGGATGTCGCGCCACACAACCTCATCGAGGAGATGCGGCTGGCCGCCATCGTGGCGCGGATCCTGGCGGAGAACATCAAGACCACGAGTACCGCCGAGGTCTTCAGAGCAGCGACGGCCGGCGGCGCGACGGCTCTCGGCCGCGATGATATCGGCCGGCTGGCGCCGGGTGCGAAGGCTGACTTTGTCCTCGTGGACCTGAAGAACCCATTCATGATGCCAGCGCGCGACCCATTGCGCTCATTGATTTATACCGCCGCGGATCGCGCCATCCGCGACGTTTACGTCGCGGGCACGCAGGTCGTGCGGAGCGGCAAGGTACTCACGATGGACCACGCCGGCGCACTTGAGGCGCTGACCGAGGCGCAGCAACGCATGCTGAGCGGCGTGCGGCAGCGCGACTACAAGGGACGCACGGCCGACGAGGTTATCCCGCTGTCTCTGCCGCCGTTGACCTGAACCGCCGGGTGAGGTCCGCGGGACGCCCGGCTCGATCCGGAATGTGCCTCGTGTTTACGTCGCTGCCTCGCCATGCGACATCTGACTCGCCGCAGCACACGCCGAGTCATGACGCCTGAATATCTCCCGCCTGATGGTCCGCCCGACTCCGCGCGCTGGGACGCCATCTCCACTCAGCGCCACGCCGTCGCTTTGGCGCGCTGGATCAGCCTGGGTTCATTCGGGCTGATGGTTTGTGTCTGGCTCGCGATCATCGCTTCGACCTGGTCCGAGCGGGAGGCAGCGTTAGAGCGCGTAACCTCATCCGCGAGCAACCTCAGCGCTGCCTTCCGCGAGCAAGTGTTCCATACACTCAGCACGATCAGCGCCGCCATGGATCTGACCGCCCGCGAAATTCGCGCCGATCCAACCGGTTTCCGGCTCGATCGCTGGTCCGAGGAGCTGCCCGCTCTGGCGCATCCAACCATGTTCGCGTCACTGATCGACGCCGATGGGAAGTTGATCTCCACCACCATCAAGCCCGGCGTCAACGGGATCGATCCGAGCGATCTCGAATATGTCAAGGTTCATCTCGCGCTGGTGAACCCCGACATGTACATCAGCGACCCCGTGATCGGCCGCGTGTCGGGACGGGTGATGATCCAGGTGTCCAGACGTGTCGACGACGCCAACGGGCGCTTCCTCGGCATCCTGGTGTTCACGCTGGCGCCGGACGATCTGACCACGTTGCACCGCTCGGTGGACCTGGGACGCAGAGGAGTGATCGCGCTGGTGGGGGCGGACGGGAGATTGCGTGCGCGGTTCGGCGATACGCCGGAGGGAACGCCGTCGGTTTTGGGCGGCCCGTGGCCCGTCATGCTGGATCCGGGCGCGACCGACGGGATCGTGCGCTCCGATGCCGTCGATGGCGTGACGCGTATCTATTCGCTGCGCCGTTTGCCGACCTTTCCTCTGATCGTTGCCGCCGGCCTGAGCCTGGACGACGAGCTCGCGGAGGCGCGGACCCATACCTTTTTGGAGATCGGCATCGGCATTGCCGCCAGTGTCCTGCTGGCTGCCCTGAATGTGCTGCTGGTGCGTGAGATCAGACACCGTCACCAACGCGAGATGGAACTGGCGCGGGAGCATACCGCGCTGGAGACGGCCCGAGCGGAACTGTTGATCGAGCAGGGCAAGCTCGCCGCGATCAATCAGGAACTTCTGTACAGCACGGAGCAGGCCGAGGCCGCCAATCTGGCGAAGTCACAGTTCCTGGCTCAGATGAGCCACGAATTACGAACGCCATTGCATGCGGTGATCGGATTTTCCGAGTTGATCTGCCACCACGTGTCGTCGTTGCCCGGCTCGCTGGAGATCGCCGGATATGCCAACGACATCATGAAATCCGGCCGCCATCTGCTTTCGCTGATCAACTCGATCCTCGATCTGTCGAAAGTCGAGTCTGGGACCGCCCGCCTCGCCGAGGACGACGTGCCTCTGGATGAAGTCATCCAGGATAGTCTGACGACGATCCGGCAGCTGGCGGTCGCGGCGAATGTGGCGGTCGACACCAGTCTGCCGGCGGAATTGCCTGTTGTCCGCGGGGACGCCACCAAGCT
>JBEKGV010000298.1:0-5912 GCA_050012615.1 Acetobacteraceae bacterium
GACGCGGTGCACGCGATCCTCGATGACAGTCCGAAACATATTCTCGAGGAACTCGCCGAGCGCGTGCGTGCCGCGGCGCCGGACCGGCACATCCATCTGGTGCTGGAGAACGAGGAAAACGCGGCACGCCGGTTGCAGCGCCGTGAAGGCGGTCCCGAAGGTCTCACCGAGGGCGACGCTCTGCCGCGTTGGTATACGGCCCAATGGAACGACGACGTGCATCACGTTCTGCACGTGGCCGCGACCGGCGATTCGCAGGGCTACTACGCCGACTACAAAGGCGACACGCACAAACTCGGCCGTGCGCTGGCGGAGGGTTTCGCCTTCCAGGGCGAGTTCATGCCCTATCGCGGCCATCCGCGCGGCGAGCCAAGCAGGGCGCTGCCGCCCACCGCATTTGTCGCTTTCATCCAAAACCACGACCAGGTTGGCAACCGCCCGTTCGGCGATCGCCTGACCGCCATCGCCGCGCCCAATGCGGTGCGTGCCGTGGCGGCGGTCTACCTGCTGCTCCCGCAGGTGCCGATGCTGTTCATGGGCGAAGAGTGGGGTGCCGCACAGCCCTTTCCTTTTTTCTGCGACTTCGGCCCGGAACTCGCCACCGCCGTGCGCGACGGCCGGCGCGCGGAATTCGCTCGGTTTCCCGACTTTCAGGATCCGGCGAAGCGCGAACTTATCCCTGATCCGACCGCTGAGGAGACATTCGCCCTCGCCAAACTCGCCTGGGACGACGTGATGCGCGCGCCGCACGCGGGTTGGCTCGACTGGTACAGCCGCCTGCTTGCTACACGGCACGCCGAGATCATCCCTCTCCTCGCCGAAATCCGTTTCGGCGGACGCTACGACGTCATCGGCGACGGTGCCGTCGTGGTGCGCTGGTCGATCGGCGAGGAGGGCCGCGAACTCATGCTGGCGGCGAATCTTTCGCCGGCGCCTGTCGCAGGCTTCCCCGCTTCCACTGGCCCCGGTCCCATTGGCCATGTGCTTTGGCAGGAAGGCGAACACGGCGAAACCAACCGGACCCTCGGTCCCTGGGCCGTCCGCTGGTCCATTCAGGACAAAACCGATGGCCACTGAGGAAGCCACCGACGAGGTCCTGAGTCAGCTGGCCGAGCGAATGGGGATCGAGCCCGAATTCCGCGATGCCAGAGGCCGCGTGGTGCGGACCAGCACGGAGACCAAACGCGACCTGCTCGCCGCCATGGGCGTGGCGGCCGCGGATGACGGCCAGGCGGCAGCGTCGCTTGAGGCTCAGTTAGGCGCTGACTGGCTCAACCCACTGCCGCCGATCCAGGTGGTGCGGACGGATACGGACACGCCAGCGGTCGATCTCGTCCTGCCCGCGGGCACCACGGAGAACATGACGTGGCGTTTGACCCTTGAAGATGGCGGCCACCGCACCGGCCGCGTTGCGTTCGGCGAGCTCGCGTGGATCGCAAGCCAATACCTAGATGGTCAATCGCTGGAGCGGCGCCGCCTGCCGTTAGGTCCCGACCTACCTTGGGGTTATCACCGCCTGACGGTTGAGCCCGGCGGCGATGCCACGACCCTGGTGGTCACACCGGGACGCTGCTGGCTGCCGGAGACACTTGCGCAAGGCCGGCGTCTCTGGGGGCTCGCAGCCCAGATTTACTTGCTGCGGTCAGCGGATAATTGGGGGATTGGCGACTTCACCGATCTGCGCCGGCTGGTGGAACTCGCCGCGTCCCGGGGCGCCGCCGTGATCGGCGTCAACCCGCTGCACGCGATGTTCTTCGACAAACCCGAACAGGCGAGCCCTTACTCGCCGGCCAGCCGCCTGCTGCTGAACATTCTGAATATCGATGTCATGGCGGTCCCCGAGTTGCGGAATTGCCCGGATGTGTCCGAGCTCATCGCATCCGATGGGTTCCAGGAACGGATCGACGCGTGCCGATCGGCACATCTGGTCGACTACCGCGCGGTCACCGAACTGAAACTGAGGATTTTAGAGCGAATCTTCGACGCATGCCGCTCTCCCGGCGACCCTCCCTCCTGGCGTGCCTTCGAGCAATTCCGGCGCGAGCAGGGCGAGACGCTGGAACGAAATTGCCTGTTCCTCGCGCTACGTGAGCACTTCGCGCGGCAGGCTCCGTCGCTGGCCGACTGGCATGGATGGCCCGAGGAATACCGCGAGCCGACATCCCCGGCCGTTATGCGCTTCAAAGAAGAAAACCAGGATCGTCTGGATTTTCTGGCATGGCTGCAGTGGCTCGCCGATCAGCAACTTGGTGAATCGGCGGCTGCGGCCAGACAGCGAGGCATGGCGGTGGGCCTGTATCGCGACCTCGCCGTCGGCGCGGACCGTGGGGGAGCCGAGACCTGGGCCGACTCAGCCGCGGTGGTGTCGGGCGCCCAGGTGGGCGCGCCTCCGGACATTTACAATCCGGGGGGACAGGACTGGGGTCTGCCGCCGTTTCATCCGCGTGCTTTGCGCCAGCAGGAATACCGCGGCTTTATCGAGCTGATCCGCGCCAACATGCGCCATGCGGGCGGACTTCGGATCGATCACGTCATGGGTTTGCAGCGCCTGTGGTGGGTGCCGGCCGGGAAGTCGCCGCCCGACGGCGCCTATGTCCATTACCCGATCGACGATTTGATCGGCATCCTCGCCCTGGAAAGCCATCGCCAGCGATGCCTCGTGGTCGGGGAAGATTTGGGCACCGTGCCCGAGGGGTTCCGCGAGCGCATGGCGGACGCGAATATCCTCTCCTATCGCGTACTGTTCTTCGAGCAGGACGCCGCTACCGGTGCTTTTCTGCCCCCCGACGCCTATCCACGGCTCTCGCTCGCGGTTGCCGGCAGCCACGACCTGCCGACACTGCGAGGCTGGTGGGAACGGCGCGATCTGGATCTGAAACGCCGCCTCGGGCTTTACCCGAACCCCAACGTGGAGCCGGAGATGCGCGAGACGCGCGAGCGCGATCGAACCCAGCTCCTGGTTGCGCTTCGCCGCGAAAATATGCTGCGCGAGGACGAAGAGCCGGACGCGCGACAATTGACGCGCGCCGTTCATGCTTACCTGGCGCGCGGTTCGGCCATGCTCACGATGGCTCAGGTCGACGACCTGACGGGCGAGGCGGACCCGGTGAACGTCCCCACCACCTCGACCGAGCATCCTAACTGGCGACGGCGCCTTTGCATGACCCTGGCGGAACTCGCCGACGACCCCGAGTTCAACGACATCGCCGAGATTTTCAATGCCGAGCGGGGCGATCGGACCCATGGTTGAGCTCTGTACCTCAATCGTCATCCTCGGGCTTGACCCGAGGATCTCTGTCAGCACGACGTCAGCAAATTCGCCCCGGCCATCGCTCGTCAGTGCCGGGACAGATGCTCGGGTCAAGCCCGAGCATGACGATAGTAGCATCCGAGCATGACGATAGAGGCATCCGAGCGTGACGATAGAAGCGCCCGAGCATGACGATAGAGGCATCCGAGCGTGACGATAGAAGCGCCCGAGCATGACGATAGAGGCATCCGAGCATGACGATAGAAGCAGCCGTGCATGACGAGAGAAGCACCCGAGCATGACGACACAGTTGCCGAGCGATGACCAACATGACTGACCCGCGCACGCCGCCAATCCCCAGAGCGACGTACCGTTTGCAATTCCACAAAGGGTTCGGCTTCGCCGACGCGGCTGCGCTCGCACCCTATCTTGCGAAACTCGGGATTAGTCATGTCTACGCCTCACCCTACCTGAAAGCGCGGCCTGGCAGTACACACGGCTACGACATCGTCGACCACCGGCAACTCAATCCGGAGCTTGGCGGCGAGGCCGACTTCCGCACCATGGTCGCCGCTTTCCGAGCCAGCGGTATCGGCCAGGTGCTGGATTTCGTGCCGAACCACATGGGCGTCGGCGGATCCGATAATCCTTGGTGGCAAGACGTACTCGAATGGGGACCAAACTCGGAATACGCAGGCTGGTTCGACATCGATTGGCAGCCGGACCAGCTGACTCTGCGCGACAAGCTGCTGGTGCCATTTCTGGGCGATCAATATGGCGCTGTCCTGGAAGCGGGCCACCTCGCACTACGCTTCGATCCGGACACCGGTGACTTCGCGGTGTGGGCTTACGACACCCATAAGCTGCCGATATGTCCGCTGCATTATGAACGCGTGCTCGGCGACGCCCACCCGCGGCTGGAACAACTCGGCGACGCATTTTCCGACCTGCCCAATTGGCATCCGCGCGTCGTCCACCGTTCCCACGACCTCCGCGCGGAACTTGTCAGGTTGGTGCGCGATCACGACGACGTGCGCCAGGCCGTCGACGACGCGGTCACACGCCTAAATGGCGAACCTGGGCAACTCGAGAGCTGGCGCGGATTGGACGCCCTGATCAAAGATCAGTACTGGCGCGCCGCACATTTCCTCGTCGCGGCGGATGACATCAACTACCGCCGCTTCTTCAACATCAATGAGCTCGCCGGCCTCCGCATGGAGTTGCCCGAGTTGTTCGATCATGCGCATGGCCTGATCTTCGATCTGCTTCTGGATGGCACGCTGGATGGGCTGCGCATCGACCATGTGGACGGCCTGCTGGACCCGAAAGGCTATTTAGTGCGCCTGCGGGAACGTGCACCGCGCCCGTTTTATCTCGTTGTCGAGAAGATCCTCGCGGGACACGAAACGCTCCCCGAGGACTGGCCGGTCGAGGGTACCACCGGGTATGAATTCACGAATCTCATTTTGGGCCTATTGATCGACCCGGCGAGCGAAGCCGGGTTCACCGAGTTTTATAACGAGTTCGCCGGAGCGAACGCCCCGTTCGGCGAAATCGTCCGCGACTGTAAGATCCGCATCATGATGAACGAAATGGCGAGTGAACTGAACGTGCTTGCTCGCGACGCAAGGCGCATCGCGCGTGAAAACCCTCGCACGACGGACTTCACGCGCAACATTCTGCAGCGCGCCCTTAAGGAGATCGTCGCCTGCTTCCCCGTCTATCGCACGTATGTCGACGAGCACGCCCTGCCAACGGAATCCGACCGGCGCGACATCGATTGGGCCGTGACCCACGCACGCCGGAACGAGACCGACGTGGACCCCAGCGTCTTTGACTTCCTGCACCGCCTGCTGACCGCCGACCTGGTCGCACAACCGCGCAGCGGCTTCAGCCGGCACGCGGTCTTACGGTTCGCCATGCGCGTGCAGCAGTACAGCGGCCCGGTGATGGCCAAAGGCCTCGAGGACACCGCATTTTATCGCTACAACCGGTTCGTCGCGCTGAACGAGGTCGGCGGTCATCCCGATAGTTTCGGCGTCTCGATGCCGGCGTTTCATAAGGCGAATGCACAGCGTGCCAGCCGCTCGCCGCACGCCATGCTCGGTACCTCCACGCACGACACCAAGCGCGGCGAAGATGTCCGAGCGCGGCTCGCCGTCCTGTCCGAAATGCCGGAGGAATGGCAGCGCCAGGTCCATTTCTGGAACCGCATTTTACGCGCGCGCCTGGGCGATCTTGAAGGGACCGCGCCACCTGACCGGAATGATGAATATCTTTTCTACCAACTTTTGCTCGGCGCCTGGCCGGCGGAGCTGACCGGCGTGGCGGCACGCGATCCGGACGCTGTCCGCGACTTCGCGGAACGCCTTGCAGCCGCCATGCTCAAATCAATTCGTGAAGCGAAACGACACTCCACCTGGGCCGCACCGGACACCGTATATGAAGAGGCCACCCTGGGCTTTGTTCGCGCCGCTCTCGATACGTCCAGGCCGAACGCGTTTCTGGACGCCTTCCTGCCCTTCCAGGAGCGAGTGGCAAGATTTGGCGTGTGCAACAGTCTGGTGCAAACCGCTCTCAAGCTTACCCTGCCCGGCATGCCCGACATCTATCAGGGCGCGGAATTATGGGACCTCAATCTGGTCGATCCCGACAACCGGCG
>JBEKGV010000299.1:0-7257 GCA_050012615.1 Acetobacteraceae bacterium
TCGATGTGGAGATGCGTGCAGAACACGTAGTCGATCGCGTCGAACGTCAGGCCGGCGGCCTTGAACTCATCCAGCCACCGTTGCTTCGGGAAATCCATCGGCGCGGGGTAGCCTTTGTCCTCGCCGGTGCAGGTATCGACCAGGATCGTGTGATGCGGCGTGCGAACCACGAAGGTCTGATAGGTGATGACCATCAGACCGGTCGCGGGGTCGAAAATCTCCGGCTCCAGTGTCGCGAGGTGGCGTTTGCCGACTTCTTCGTTATACGCCGGAAACATATCGGCGGGTTTACGCCACGGGCCGTCGCGCTCGATGATGCTGGTGATCGTGACGTCGCCGATTTTAAGTGTCTTCATGCCGGATTCCCGCTTAAAGGTCGAGGCGATAGAAGCGCGCGGCGGTGCCGCTGAACAGGTCGGTTTTTTCCGCGGCACTCGCGCCCTTGGCGAGCAGCTTGCACGCATTCCAGAACGGCGCGTAGGCGTAAGAGCCTTTGTCCACCGGGAAGTTACTTTCGAACATGCAGCGATTCGCGCCAAACGCTTCGATGCAGGTCTCGACGTAAGGTTTCCATGCGGCGGCGAGAGTTTCCGACGATGGCGGATCGGTTTTCTCGTGGAAATCCCAGCCGTTGATCCGCATGGCCATACCGCCCAGTTTGACAACGACATTGGGGCAGGCGGCGAGATCGCGGATGGATTTGGACCATGCCGCGAAGACCTCGTCGCGCTTGCCGGCATACTTGCCGATCGCCAACGGACCACCGACATGGTTGAGGCAAATACCTGTGCCCGGAAACGACTGAGCCAGAGAAGTCACGTCGCCGATTTGCGGGTGATACAGCCAGGCGTCGAACGTTAAATTCAATGGCGCGAGGCAGGCGAATCCCTCGCGGAACGATTTGTCGGCCATCAGGCCGGGTGGTGGGCTATAGGCCGGGTTCATCAAGGTCGGATCGGCATCGTAAGCGGTGATATGACGAATGCCGCGGAACCTGCCGCCACCAGCGCGGATGTGAGCCTCCAGCACCGCGCTCGCGCGACGGCCAAGGGTGAGACCGACGTGACCGACAATGCCGGCGCAAATCTTCGTGGCACCGTATCCGCCGGAGGCGCTCATCGCGGCGACGCCGTTGACGAACTCGGTTTCGCCGACTGGACGGAACTCCTCGGGCCCGCCGGCCCGATGCATGGAGCGGCACTGCACGAAGACGGTGGCGACGATGTTGTGACCGCTGTTCGTATCGGCCAGCAAATCATCGAGCATGTAGCGCCAGCCTGGCCGTTCCCACAGATGATGGTGCGGATCGACGATCGGCAGCATGGGCTCCAGGATCGTTTCGGTCCGGCGCGCGAGCCAGTCGTCGCGGACCGGCAGATAGGGGCTGGCCTGTGTTGTGGTGGTGCTCATGTGCGGTTCCCTCCCGATCGGGACATTAGAACGTCAGCTTGTCGACGCCATAGAACGAGGCGACCTGATCCAGCCGCTCTTTGCCTGGCGCCGAGTTGGACCAGCCTTGGCGGCTGTGTTTGATGCCGGTCGCTTTTCGCAGATCGACCATCAGTTCGGCCATTTTCATCGTGGTCGCCAGTCCGTCGATGATCGGCACGTCGTCGATACGTGTAATGCCGTTGCGGGCCATCAACAGGTTCAACGGCACCTCGCCCGGAATGAGGACGTCGGCGCCGGTTTCCTTGATGACACGGCGCGCCGCTTCCTGGAATTTCTCGATCACAGGCCCAGGATTGGCGTAGCCTGGAAGGACATCCTGGAAGCGGAGGCCGGAGGCGACGACGCCGGCGCATCGATCGCTGAGACCATAGTTCCTGACCTGCTCTTGATATAACGGGATCATGCGCTCGATGAACAGCATGATCGCGAAACGCTGGCCGAACATGGTGGCGAGATGACAGCAGGTTTCTCCCATGCCGGTCACCGGGATATCGACGATCGAACGAACCTCCCGCAGCATTGGATTTGGCAACGTGCACATGGCGAAAGCATCGAAACCTTGCGCTTCCGCCGCGCGTCCGGCGGCGATCCATTGATTGCCGTGGATCCAATAGGTGTAGCCGTAGCCTATGTCGTCGCCCGGATAGTCGCTGGGGTAGGTGCCAGGAGCCTGACCGTGGAACACAACCTCGGTATCCGGCCGGAGGACTTTCGCGAGATGCGTCCGCATCGCGTCCTCATAACCGGGGAGATCGCCAAGCACGGTGAAACTTTGATGCCAGATCCGCATGATCGGTTTATTGGTCGATCTGACCCTTCGGCAGTTTCTTCTCGACGATCGCTCCGTACAGGGCGACACCGTACGGGATCGTCTCGTCGTTGAAGTCGTACTTGTGATTGTGCAGCGCGGCGCTATCGCCATTGCCGAGATTGATGTGCGCGCCCGGCACCTGTTCCATCATGAAGCTGAAGTCTTCCGAACCCATGCCCGGCGGCGAATTGCGGTCGAGATTGTTCTCGCCGACCAGTTCCGCGGCGGCGTCGCCGTACAAGGACGCCTCGACCTCGTTGTTGACCATGGACGCGAAGATGACCCGGAAATCCAGTTTCGCTTCCGCGCCGAACCCGGCGGCGATCGAGGTCGTCAGCCGCTCCATGTTCTGCTCGATCAGCTTCATCGTATCGCGCTGCATGGTCCGGACTGTGCCGGCCATCACAGCGGTTTGCGGAATGACGTTATACGCGTCGCCGGACTGAATCCGTGTGATGCTGAGCACAGCGGTATCCCGCGCCGAGACGTTACGGGAGACGATCGACTGCAGCGCCGTTCCCAGATGGCAGGCGACCAGAACCGGATCGATGCTTTGTTGCGGGTGCGCACCATGCGCGCCTTTACCAGTAATCGTGATATCGAAAAATGCGCCCCCCGCCGCCCGCGCTCCCGGCCCCGTGATAAATTTGCCCACCGGCAATCCTGGGCGGTTGTGCATTCCGTAAACCGCGTTGCACGGAAAACGCTCGAACAGCCCGTCTTTCAGCATGGCGAGCGCACCGCCCACCCCCTCCTCGGCAGGCTGAAAGATGAAGTTGACCGTGCCGTTGAAGTTGCGGGTCTCAGCCAGATACTTCGCGGCGCCAAGCAGCATTGTCGTGTGCCCGTCGTGGCCGCACGCATGCATGCGACCCGGGTTCCGGCTGGCATAGGGAAGGTCGGTCGCTTCAAGGATCGGCAAAGCGTCCATGTCGGCACGCAATCCGACCGAGGCCTGACCATTGCCATTTCGCAACACTCCGACCACGCCAGTGACGCCGACGCCGCGATGGACTTCGATGCCCCACTCTTCAAGCTTCTTGGCCACGACATCGGCGGTGCGGACCTCCTGCAAACCGAGTTCGGGATGGGCGTGGATATCGTGACGAATCGCGACAAGTTCGTTTTGGTAGGAACGGGCTCGGTCGATGGTGGACTGACTCATGTTGGCACTCCGGAAGGTCTTAGGGTCGCTGTGTTATGTTGGCCCAGTTTGGAGAGGCGCCGGGAGGGTCGCGTGCATCTGGCACTCATCATCGCGAATGCGCGAGTCACGGTCATTGAATCGTCATGGCCGGGCCTGACCCGGCCATCTCTCGCGGCACTGTGCTGGAAGAGATGGCCGGGTCAAGCCCGGCCATGACGCGTAAATCGAAAGTGCGCCCCTTAATTTAGCGCCCATGGTGTAAAGCCCGGCCATGACGCGGGGGGTGTGCCGGCATCCTCAACCCTCCAGGTTCAGCCGTTTGCGAAACGCTTCATCGCGCAAACTGAACTCCTGACCGTTCAAATCGTCGGCTGCCGGTGTGCACAGGTAAACGATGGCCGCGGCGGGGTGCGCGACCGGGGTCAGGTTCTCCCGCGGGATTTTGCTGACCATGTTGATACCGGAGGCGCGGATCGTGACCTGCATGTCGGTGTCGGTGGTTCCCGGCTGAAAGCCAAACACACGGATGTTGTTCGCGGTGTTTTCCAGCATGACCGACTGCGTCAGCATGGCGAGGCCCGCTTTGGCGGCGCAATAAGCGCTCCATCCTTCCAGTGGCCGCAGCGCCGCTCCGGACGACACGTTGACGATCGTGCCGCCGCCGGCCTTGATCATCCGAGGCAGCAACACGCGGATCGGATTGTAAGCGCCGATCAGGTTGATCTGGAGATTGCGTGCCCATGCCGCGGGATCGCTCTCGGCGACGGTGACGATCGGCTCGATCACGCCGGCGTTGTTGATCAGCGCGTCGACCCGTTCGAAGCGGCCTTCGGTTTCGAGCACCAGCCACTCGACCGCCGCGTAGTCGGATACGTCGCAGGAGGTTGAATGGGCGAGGCCCCCGGCTTCGATGATCGCGTCCGCGACGTCGGCGACCAGCGCGGCGTCGCGGGCCGCCAGCATCACGGTCGCACCCTCGCGGGCGAGGGCCGAAGCGGCGGCCGCGCCGATGCCGCGGCTTGCACCGGTGACGATGATGACTTTGCCGGACAGACTGCCCATGCCGTTGAACTCCTCTTCCCGGTCCAGTGTTACGAGATCCAGGTTTACGAGACTGGCGGCCGCGCGGCAAACTGGAACCGGATCGGAGGAGAGCAACGATGCGCGTATCGATGGGGTTGCCGGTGCACGACTGGCCGGCCTGCGCCAGGGCGGCACGCCAGGCCGAGGAAGACGGCGTCGATGTGCTCACCAGCAACGAGCTACGCCACGATCCGTTCACGCCGTTGGCTTTCGCCGCGCTGGCGACCGAGCGGGTCAGTCTCGTTCCGTCGGTCGCCATCGCGTTTCCACGCAGCCCGATGATCGTTGCCAATCACGCCTGGGACCTGCAGCGCCACTCGAAAGGTCGTTTCGTTGCCGGTCTGGGCTCGCAGGTCAAGGCGCACAACGAGCGCCGGTTCAGCGTGCCGTGGATCGCGCCCGCCGCGCGCATGGGCGAGTATGTCGAAGCGCTGCGTGCCATCTTTCGCTGCTGGGAGTTCGGGGAGAAGCTGAACTATCAAGGCAAATACTACAATTTCTCTCTCATGACGCCGGAGTTTTCACCCGGACCGCAGGGACTTCCGCTGCCGCCGATCGCGATGGCCGCGGTGGGTCCGCTGATGCTGAAGACGGCGGCGCGCGTGGCGGACAGTGTGCGGCTGCATAGTTTCGCGACAAGGCGCTACGTTGATGAAGTCGTGCGGCCGCTGCTCGCCGCGGAGCTCGCCGCCGCGAGCAAATCATTCGACAACTTCGAGGTCACCGGCGGAGGGTTCATCGCGACTGGGCCGGATGAAAAGACGGTGAGCGAAGCAGCGGAGAAGGTGCGCTACCGCGTCGCTTTCTATGGCTCCACGCCGGCGTAGCGCGGTGATTTCGATCTGCACGGGGTGGGCGATCTGGGGATCAGGCTGAATGCGATGTCCAGGGAAGGTCAATGGAGCGAAATGGCACGGCAGGTTCCCGACGATGTGCTGGATCTGTTCGTCGCACGTGCCCCGTATGACGGCCTGGCTGAGGCGGTGGAAAAGCGCTACGGCGGGGTCGTCGATGCGGTGTCGGTGGATTTCGTCGACGGCACTCCCGCTTCGGTACGCCGGGGAACGATTGAGGCGCTGAAGAAGATCCCAAGCCGGTTCAAGGGATTTTCGACAACGTCCGGCGTGTCAGATCGGTAGCTTCGCGTGCCATTCCATCACGTCTTCAAGGCGAACCCTCGCGGTGCCGGAGCGGGCGACGGCGGCGCTTCCCGCGGCGATGGCCCACCTGAGCGATTCGTATGGCGAGAGGCCTCGCGACAGCGACCATGTCATCGCGGCAACGAAGCTGTCCCCGGCACCGACCGCACCGCGGAACAGGACCGGAATGGCGGGCATGCGAGTCACTCCTTCCGCTGTGGCGAGGATCGCTCCTTGTTCCCCGAGCGTCAGCGCGACCATCGCGGCGTGACCGCTTCACTCAGACTGGGCTTGACCAGATCGACACCGGCATCGAGCGCCGCTCGCAACGGCGCGCCGGATGTATCGACCGCGATGCGAATTCCGCGGCGGTGCGCCATGCGTGCGATCGTCGCGTAGAAGTCGGACGGCATGCCAGGTTCCAGACTACCGCTCGCGACAATCCATTCGCACTCGACTTCTTCCAATAGTTCCAGGATTTCGGTCCAGTCGCACGGCTCGGCGGTTGGGCCCCGCGGCACGAACCGGTATTCTTCCTTCGCGGTGCGATCGAACACGGTGAAGCTGATGCGGCTGCGTCCGCGGCAATGGACGGTCCGATGCGGCACGCCGGCTTCGCTCAACAGGTCCTCGATCAGCGCTCCGGTCACGCCGCCGGCCAAAATCACGGCGAGCACGTCGGCACCGAGGCCATGCAGCACGCGGGCGACATTGATGCCGCCGCCACCCGGATCGATGTGTTCGTCAAACGTTCGGATTTTGTGAGTGGGGCGAACGGATTCAGCCGAACACGCGAGGTCGACCGCGGGATTGAGCGTCACCGTCACGATACGGCTCATACGGGATAGCCGATCGCCAGGACTTCAACCATTTCGGTGCCTCGGGGGGTGCGAATCGCGACCTCGTCGCCGATCCGGGCTCGCAACAATGCCAGTGCGACCGGCGAGGCGATGCTGATCTTGCCGGCCGCCATATCGGCTTCCTCGATCCCGACGATGGTCACGGTCAGTTGCTCATCCCGTTCGTTCACGTAGCGGACCGAGGCGCCGAAAAACACCTGGTCGCGGTTGGTTTGCTGGCTCGGGTCGATCACTTCGGCATGACGGAGGCGATGCATGAGGAAGCGCATGCGCCGGTCGATTTCCCGTAGGCGGCGTTTGCCGTAAAGGTAATCGCCGTTCTCGGACCGGTCGCCGTTGCCCGCGGCCCAGGAGACGATGTCGACGATGCGGGGGCGTTCGACGGCTCGGAGGTGGTGCAGTTCGGCGGTCAGCGACGCCTGGCCTTCGGGCGTCATATAGAAGCGGCCGCCCGCCAGTCGGGGCGGGCCATCGTCTTCGTCGTCGATGATCGTGGTCGTGTGCATGATGCGTCCTCTTGCGCGATGATAGGGCGTGGCGCGCCGCCCAGCCACAAAAACCCGACTTTGCCGACGTGGTTCGCGGGTCTTCGCGATTTTCAAGGTATCAACGAATTGTGAATGAATGCTTTATGAACCGTTCCGACGAATGCTGCTTGACCTCGTCCTCACACCGAACGTTACGGAGCGAATCATGCCGCATCAGGAACACCGCGTCACTCTCTGGTCTTGATCGGGCAGGCGGCGCATGATCCCGCACCATCCT
>JBEKGV010000300.1:0-5889 GCA_050012615.1 Acetobacteraceae bacterium
ATCCCGAAGGTTGAATAGTAAACGACGAAGCCGCTGGCCATCCAAAGACACGCGGTCGATGTGTTGCGGATCATATTGGGGCGAAAGACGTTCAGCAGCGGCGCACGAACTTCCTTTTTCTCCTGGCGTTGGATCGCCCGGTTTTGAATCCACACTTCCGGCTCCTTTACGTTCTTACGGATCCACAGCACCGCAAGCGCCGGCAGAACGCCGATCCAAAGCAGACCACGCCAACCAATCGCGTCGTAGAGCAAGGCGTAGGCAACGCTGGATGCCAGGAACCCAATGCCCCATGACCCCTGCAAAAGGCCACTCATCAGGCCACGCGAGCGGATTGGCCAGGTTTCCATGGCCAGCGCGGCGCCGGCCGGCCATTCCGCGCCCATACCAATCCCCAGCAGCGCACGGAAAAAGAACAGGAACATGAAAGTCGGGGAGAAGCCGGCGATGAAGTTGCAGATCGAGTACCACAGGATCGAGATCATCAAGGGCGTCTTGCGACCGACCCGATCGGCGAGCCAGCCGGAGGCAGTCGCACCGACAAGCCTGAGCCAGAGGGTGACGGTGAACACCGCGGTCACCTCGACCAGCGGCACATTGAACGATTGAGCGATCGGCACCATGATCAGCAGAAAGATCGTGAAATCGAACGCATCCAGCGTCCAACCCAACCAGGCGGCGATCCACGCCATCCACTGATCCCTGGTTGGCTCTTTCCACCAAGGCACCGAGGTCGCGGTGGTCTGCATGGACATTGCCATGAGTTTTACTCCCTGTATTAGATATGATAACGTAACGTTTCGGCCGGCACGGCTATTCCTCGGGAGGCTGCACTCACGGAGCGACGTCCAGGCTCGGCGGTATCAGGCGCCGGGTCCAGGTCCATTCCAATCCGCGCATCGGCATCGGCGAGACACCCGTATCAAGGCTGGTCCGAATTCGGGCCGGCTTGAGCGGCGACCGAGATCCATCTCCGGTCCCATTTTTGGCACAAGTCAAAGCGAGGCAGCGCCGGATGCCGATGAGGGCACGGCACGAGAAGATAGCACATATGCGCTTTTTGCGTATCTCACGCATCTTTCCCGGAATCAAGCAAAGAAGCAGCAAACGAGTTAAATATCCGTCCATCGTGGGTAAAATCCGCCTCGGCAGGCCTCTGGATCGTTGGATCCGAACTGCCACGATAATGACCTGTCGGGGTAAAATCCGACGAAAGTCAGGATTATCGGAAGCGTGGCCATAGGGAATTGACAGCATCTCAAAAACCGACGTTCCGCTCTCGATACGCGTTGCTATCGGTTGGCAGGCAGCAAGCGACGATGTCGATCGCCCCGCACCGGCGAGGTCGGCGTACAAGGCGTGAGGGTGATTTCGCCGGCCGGTGTATTGCATCGCACCGCCTCGCATGGCCTAAAGTAGTTTCGTGGCGGCCGCTCGCCTCGACCGAGACAGAAACACAACGGTCCGATCAGGAAGGAACCCATTTCGATGCGACGACTTGCAAAAACCGCGGTGGCGATGCTGGCCATGGGGCTCGCGACAGGCGCCATCGCGGCGGACACTCCGGGCGTCACCGCCACCGAAGTAAAGATCGGCAATACCGTGCCCTACAGCGGACCGGGGTCGTCCTACAGCGTGCTCGGCAAACTCGAAAGCGCTTTCTTCGGAATGGTGAACGAGCAAGGCGGGGTCGCCGGTCACAAGATCGACTACATCTCGCTCGACGACGCCTATAGTCCCCCGAAGACCGTCGAGCAGGTCCGCCGCCTGGTCGAGCAAGATCAGGTCGATTTCACGTTCGCGACGCTCGGCACGCCGACCAACAGCGCGATCGTGCATTACATGAACCAAAAGAAGGTGCCGCAGCTTTTCGTGGCCACCGGGGCGGACAAGTGGGGTGACTACAAGCAAACTCCGTGGACCATCGGCTGGCAGCCAAGCTACCGGACCGAGGCGCAAATATACACAAAGTATATCCTGCAGCAGAAGCCTGACGCCAAGATCGCCATTCTGTATCAGAATGACGACTTCGGGAAAGATTACCCGGCTGGTGTGAAGGACATACTTGGCGACAAGTTCGACAAGATGGCTGTGGTCGCGACTTATGAAACGACGGATCCGACCGTCGACAGCCAGATCACCACGCTGCAGGCGTCCGGCGCCGACGTATTGCTGGTCGCGGCCATTCCTAAATTCGCGGCGCAGGCGATCCGTAAGGTGCATGACCTGCACTGGACGCCGATGTTCTTCATGACGAACGTTGCGATCTCGGTCGGTGCGGTGATGACCCCCGCGGGACCGGAGAACGGCATCGGGATCATCAGTGCCGGTTATTTGAAGGACCCAACAGATCCCGAATGGAAGACCGACGCCGGCATGACGGAATGGCGTGACTTCATGAACAAATACTTGCCGGGGGCCGACCAGACCGACAGTGGCTATATCGCGGCCTACGGGCTGTGCAAGACGATGCTGCAAGTTCTGAAACAGGCCAATGGTGACTTCTCGCGCGAAAACATCATGAAGCAGGTGACCAACCTGCACGACCTGGAGAACCCGGTGCTACTGCCTGGCATCAAGATCAATACCAGCCCGACCAACTACCATCCGATCCGGGCCATGCAGCTCATGAAGTGGGACGGCAAGACCTGGGGGCGGTTCGGGGAGGTCATACAGGGGGCGGAGTTTTGATAGGGTGAAGCGCAGCGGCGAGATGGGGCCGGGGCAGGCCCCGGATCGCCGCCATCCGACGTCGCCCCCTCTTTGCGCCCCGCTCATCCTTGGGCTAACCCTCTCCGCGCCACCTTAAGGGTTCCCCATGCGTCATCCGTTCCTGTTCCTTGTCGCCCTTGCCGCGTCCGCTCTCGCTGTCTCCGCCTTGCCGGCGACGGCGGCGCAAACCTGCACCTCTGAAGCGGATCAGTCGGCCTATGAAGTCCTGTCGCTGCGCACCCAGATGATCCTGCTTGCGACGAAATGCGGCCGCGACCAGGACTACAACAAGAATTTCATCGTCCGCTTCCAGCCCGCGCTGCAGGCCAACGAGCGGACCGTGCTGGCCTATTTCCGCCGGGTTTACGGCGGCGCGGGCCAGACCAGAAAAGACCAGTTCTCCACCGAACTGGTGAATGTCATGTCGCACGAGGCCAATATGCAGGGAGCCGAGTTCTGCCCTCGCGCAACCATGCTCATCAACGAGATGAACGCTCTTCCGTCGATGAACGAACTCGCCCAGTTCGCCGCGGCGAAGGACCTCTCGCCGATCGGCACCAGTATGTGTCCGGCGGGCGTCGCACGGCCAGCCGTGACCCGGCGGCGTGGGAGACGCACCTCCGACTGAGCATCAAGAAGCCGCGTGGAGGCGTTATGCAAGCGTCTCCGGCGGTACGAAATTTCGCCACCGCCCGAGTTCCGTCGACTGAGCATCGTACCCCGCGAGCCGGTCGGCGGTTTGCCCAATCAACCCCGAAAAATCCAATCCCCGGCGGGTGAGGAAAGCGTCGAGTTCTCCGATCATGCGGGCGATCCCGCCAAATCCCTCATGCATGACGATCGACAACGCCTCGATCGCCGAAGCGCCCGCCAGCGCCATCCGCGCCACGTCCTCGCCGCTGCGCACTCCATTGGTTCCGAGCAAAGGAAAATCCGGGCCGACGGCACGGCGGCTCATGGCCAGAAAGCGGCAGACGATCGGCAAGGCCCAACCGCCGCCATAAGCCGCGGACGTGCCGAGCACCGGAGCGAACGTCTCCAGATCCGGCACCATCGCCATGAACCGTCCCATCATGCAGACGGCATCGGCCCCGCCGTCACGCGCCGCCGCCGCCTGCGCGGGCAAGTCGGACGAAAGGCCGGTGAGTTTCACCCAAAGTTCCATTCCCTCGGTTGCCTGCCTCACCCGCCCCACCAGTTGCTTCAGCCGTCCTGGGTCGGTTTCCTGGGCGACCGCGCCGGCCGCGGCCTCGGAGGCGTGCGGCACGCCAACATTCAGCTCGAACACCCGTAATCCGGCATCGCGGGCCATGCCGGCGATGGTGACGGCACCCTGGGTTTGGGCAAGCACGATGCTCGCGGCGACGAAGCGCCCGGTTTCAGCCGCCTCCCGGTCGATCTCGGCGATGGCCCGGAACCAGTCCCCGGTCTCCCGGGACGTCAGACCTGACCTGTTGAGAAATGACCGGGCACCATCGACATCCAGCGACGCGTAATCGGCGAGGTCGAGTTGGCGGGCCGCCTCGGGCCGTTCGTTCACCGACTTGGCGATGACACCTCCCGCGCCGGCGGCGAGAGCGGCCCGGATGCCGGACTCGGTGATCACCGGCTCCCCCGAGGCGCAGATCACCGGATTCGGCAAAGTCAGGCGCCCGATTTTGGTCGTCATGCGGCCGGTCATCGCGTTCACCGTTGCTTGTCAGTCGTGGTCTGAGTAGGGTCCGGCGCGGCGCGGCGCGGCGCGGGTGTAGCTCAATGGTAGAGTCCCAGCCTTCCAAGCTGGCTGTGCGGGTTCGATTCCCGTCACCCGCTCCAGCCACGCCGCATCCCCGGGGTTAGTCGCCCGCGGCGGGACGCGCTTCGGTCTCGTTCGCCGGGAAATTGCATTCCACCGCGATGCCGTCCGGATCCAGATAGAACAATTGCGTCATGTTCATTCTGGGCAGTACTCGCTCATCGTACTTGATGTCGTGCGTCTGCAGGGTCTTTTTCATGTCCTTCAGGCCGGTGCAGGAGAAAGCGATGTGATCGAGCCGCCCGGTCTCCGCCGGATAGGACGGGCCATCGGCGATCACTTTGGCGTGCGCCTGATAGCCGAGCAGATGCACCGTCGGCGTGCCGCCGCAGTACAGCCAATAACCCGGGAAATTCAGCGGCGGCCGGTCGCCGACCTTCAGGCCGACGATCTGTTCGTAAAAGTCCTTGGTCTTTTCGACGTCGCGCGCCTGGATCGTGTAGTGGTTAAGGGATTCCGCTGGCATGTGTGTTCTCCGTCAGAAGATATTCTCGGCCGGCATCCCGAGCATGAGTTGGCCAACCGTCTCATAGTGAAGTTGCCTTCCCTGGCCCTGTTGCGCAACCGTGTGGATGTCGCGCAGACGCCGTTCGAACGGATTTTCTTCGAAAACCGCGAACGAGCCGACCATGTGGAAGATCGTGTTGCACACCTCGCGGGCGGACTGGATGGCCCAGGTGGAGGCGAGGCGAAGGCGGGCGCGCTGTTCGAGGGTCATTTCGCCGTGCTGCTCGATTGTCTCCCAGGCGTCGTCGGCGGCGTGGTGGAGCATCAGGCGAGCGGACAGCCAACGGGCCTCGCACTGGCTGAACTGCGATTGAACGACGTTATTTTCCCGGATTGGCTTGCTGGCGCCACGGGACTGTTTGGTGGCGGGGAGGTTCAGGAAAGCGTCGATCATGCCGCGGGCGATGCCGAGGCCAACGCCGCCGAAGCCGATCGAATACAGTTGGTTGCTGGTGAAACGATAAACGAAAGCGTCGGACTGCCGGTAACGCGGATCGTCGCGGTGCATCGCACGCTCCTCGGGGACGAACAGATCGTCGACGGAGTATTCGTTGCTGGCGGTGCCACGCAGGCCGAGCGTGTGCCAGATGTCTTTCATTTTGGCGCTGGATTTTGGGAACAGGAAGCTGCGTAGCTCGCTGGTGCCCTTGATGCGCATGTGGGCGCCGAGATATGTCGCGTTCTGACTGCCGCTGGCGAAGCGCCAGGTGCCTGTGATGCGATAGCCTCCGTCGGTGGGGATCGCTTCGTATGGGCCGGGCGGGCCCCAGGCGAGAATGCCGTTGGGCGGGCCGAAGATCTCCTTCGCCACATGCGGTTCCAGGTAAGCGCTGGAGGTGGAGCAACCGTTGCTCTGGCATGCCACCCATCCCGTC
>JBEKGV010000301.1:0-5884 GCA_050012615.1 Acetobacteraceae bacterium
GCCGCGCTACGGTTTGCCAGGCGGCTACGCTCGTTCGACAACGACGCTCACAAGGAACGAAACATCATCGAACGAGCATTCTCGCACCTCAGAGATTGGCGCCGTGCAGCCATCCGTTACGACAAACTCGCGAGAAATTTCAGTGCCGCGGTCAGTGCGGCATCAACGCTACGATTGGTGGGCTTATACCATTCGGCCGAAAGCGTGACTCTTCCGCCCGATTGCGTCATCGCCGGCCACCGAGCCGGCCATGACGCGAACATGGTAGCGTGTGTCAATCTTTGTGCCGGTTGGGCCTGGTTGAGCCTGGAGCTTAATGTGCGATTGCCTCGACTTCCAACAGGTTCGTCCGCGGGCCCAGAGTCGCGACCGATACGATCACGATCGCCATGCACACGGCGACGAACGTGAATACGCCCGTGGCGCCGAAATCACGCAGGAAGAACGCGATGAAGAACGGCGTCAGGATGCCGCTCAGTCGACTCCACGAGTAAACGAATCCCACGCCGCGCGCGCGGATCCGCGTGGGGTACAACTCGGCCTGGTAGTTATGCAGCCCGAACGACAGCCATTGTGCCGCCATCGCCAGGCAGGCGCCCAGAGCGATCAATGCCCAGGTGCTATCCACGTTGGCGAACCAGATGCCGAATACGGCGATGGCGAAGCAGGCCAAACAAGCATGCCATTTTCGCTCGATCTTATCCGCGAACAGCATGATCAGTAGCGGAAAGATGACCGCGGCCACGTTGATGATCGTGCTGTATTCCAGGCTTTGCGTCACGTGGATGCCCTTGGCGATCAACAAAGTCGGTGTCCAGGCGACAAAGCCATAGAAGCCCACCGTTTGGAAGAAATTAAACAGGATCAGCATGATCGTACGCCGCAGGTAGCGCGGGCTGAAGATTTCCCAGAGGCTACCTTTGCGCGGATCCTGATAGTGCGGCATTTCAGGCTCGGGCAATGGGGCACCGTAGTCCGCGGCGACGCGGGCCTCGATCGTTGCCATCACGCGCTCGGCTTCCTCGATGCGGCCCTGTTGGGCCAGCCAGCGTGGGCTCTCCGGCAGGCCGAGACGGATCCACCAAATGGCGATGGCGCCGATGGAGCCGATCCAGACAACCCAGCGCCATCCATCATAGCCGAAGATGGAGGTTGGGATCAGTTGCCAGGACAGGAAATAGGATACCAGAAAGGCAATGGCACTCATCGCCTGGAGAAAGCCGAACGCCGCGCCGCGGGATTTTTTGGGAACCAGTTCGGAAAGATAGGCATCGACCGTGACCAGCTCCAGGCCAACGCCCAATGCGCTCACGAACCGCCAGAAGTTGACGCCATCGGCGGTGGTTTGCAGGCCCATGATGAAGTTGGCGATGCCGAACCAAAGCAGGGAGTAAGCGAAAATGGCACGCCGGCCGAAATGATCGGCGATGTATGACACGAGCAGCGTGGCGATGAAGAAGCCGGCGAACAGTGCTGCGACGAAGCTGGCGAAGCCGGTCATGCCGAAAAAGCTCACCGTCGTCGCCGTGAAGATGCCCGCCTTGAACAATCCTGGGCCGAGGGCGCCGATCAGGCCAATGGCATAGCCGTCGAAGAAGCCGCCGAAGGTAAGCAGGATCGCCATGACCCAGAGCGCGCGGGTCATCGGCAGGCGGTCAAGGCGTGCGGTAAGTCTTTCCGCTTCGGTCACGATGCGACCGTTGCCACCGTTTTCGAAGACGCTCATCGTCGAGCTGTCCCCGCCGGCCGCGGCGATAGGCGAGCTTGCCATTAGTGACGTTTCCTTCCTCAGTCCCGTTGATCTTGAAGCCACCGGGTCCCACGCGCCATGGCCCGAGCACCGGCAGTCCCGCTTCCGTCGAGGGAAGCCAGAGGCGACACTGGCCAAACCTTTCGTGCCTGTAAAGTGGAGTGGCCCAGTGGAGTGGCCCAGTGGAGTGGCCCAGTGGAGTGGCCCACAGTGGGGTGGCCCACGGCGAGTCTTGCGGTAGGCGCGGGAGAGCGTCGAAGCGATCAGTGGCCGGCGTCGACGCTCCTTGTATCAGGGAGCTTCGAATTGACCGTCACGCGGTCTCTGTGACGAACATGAGGCGTGCGAGCCGCGGCGATGTATTCGCTGTTCATGACAGCGCGGATGGACGGCCGCGATCCGCGTGTGGCTCACTGACTGTCCGTCCGGGAACAAATGCCACGGCAATAACGGGGGCGACGGAATCCGGACCGGTTCGACCGCATTGCCCCATCTGGCTCCATCCTTTTCTTATCCGCGGTAAAATTCTTATCGGGGACCAAACTCTGGCGTTTGAATCAAGAAGAAATTCGCCGCGGATAAGAAAGGATCAGCAGGGATGAAGGCGGAGGGTTTCGGACCATGTTCCGACCCGAGGCCACGCCAAAAGGGAATTATCTTCACTTTTCGATCAGGGAATTCCGTACGGCCTCTGACGTCTTCGCGGAGACGCGGATTATCCCGTTCGGCGTCTCGCGTCAGTGCCATGGCATTGACGCGAGACGCACGGAAGCAACGCATCTGAACGCACCGGGCGGGTCACTCGCCGGATGGTTACGTTTGATCTGCCCCGGATGCTCGCGTCAGTTAAGACTTTGGCAACCTTGTTCGCGGACAATGCGCGTTCATGGCCGGTGCTGTCGCGTGGCCCCGGACCGCCGCAACCGTTCAATCCGACGCGCCACATGTGGAGCCCGCCATGCCACTGCCAAGACGCAAGCTGGCTTTCTGCCTCGCCGCCAGCTTCATGTCCCGATCCGCCCTCGCGGCGGATCAGGCGACGCCCGAGGATGCCAAATCTCTGGCCGAGAGGGCCGCCGCACATTTCAAGGAGGTTGGACCCGAAAAGGCGATCGCCGACTTCAACGATCCCAATGGAGGTTATGTCGATCGCGAATTGTTTGTCGTCGTCTACGATCCCGCCAACAGGATCGTCGGCTCGTACGGCGTGCCGTTTCTTCGCAATAAGGATGCGACGACGCTGAAGGACGTCGAAGGCAAGGAATTCGGCAAGGAGATTATCGCCCTGGCGAAGTCGCAAGGCTCCGGCTGGGTGGAATACCGCATGACCAACCCGGTGACGAAGAAAATCGCGCTGAAGCGGTCCTGGGTCATCGGGCTTGGCGATTACATTCTGTTCGTCGGCGCGTTCGGAAGCTGACGAATGCAGCCGCCGAAATCCGGCTTCCGCCGCCTCGCCGACGTGCCGATTTACGCGAAGGTGAGTTTGGCGCCCGTCCTGATCCTGATCGTTCTGGTGCTGTTGTCGCTGTTGTCGCTGCACATGCTGCAAACCGCCGGCACACGTCTGCAGGTCATCACCGGGCGTGCGTTTCCGACCTATGAGCGCGCGGCGGAAACCAAGGACGCGGTCAACGCGATTCAAACCGCGCTCCAGCATATGCTCAGTGTCGCGGCGAACGAAAGCGACGCGGCCCGCGTTCAGGCGGTCGCGGCCCCGGTCCGCGAAGCGATCGCACGAGCCGCCGCCGCGCTCGACCGGTTGCGGCGGCAGATCGCGCCCGAAACCGGGATCGGCGCACTGACCCCAACCGGCGCGCTGACCCCGGCCGCTGCGGTGAGCCACACCGGCGCGACACCGGGCACTTCGTTCGAGCCCTATCAGGCAGCTGTCTCCGAAGTGCTGGAAGCGGCGGCGTCCGACCCGGCGACCGCGACCATGCTGATGGCCGGGGCCGACGAGCAGTTCGCCAAACTTTCCGACGAACTGGATGGCTACAAAAACCTGGCGGACACCGCCAGCCAGAGCATGGCGCGAGAAGCCGCTGAGGCCGCCGGCGGCGAACGGCTGCTGCTGCTGTCGGGTCTGATCCTCGCGGTCGCGATCAGCGGCGGCATCATCTTTATTACCTCGCGCGCCATCGGCCGGCCGATCACGCGATTGACCGGCCGCATGGTGACGATGGCGGAGGATGATCTCGATGGTGACATTCCGGCGTTGGATCGCGGCGATGAAATTGGCGCGATGGGGCGGGCCGTCGATGTCTTCCGAACCAACGGGCTGCGGGCGCGAGCGCACGCCCAGGAACGCGAGCGGGAGCAGGCGGCGAAGCAGATGCATCAGGCGGCGATGAGCCAGCACACGAATGATTTCGGCATCTCGATTTCCGGTGTGATGAAGACGCTCGGTGGGGCCGCCGAAGCGATGCGCCGCGCGGCGGACGCGATGAGCGATGCGACCGCGCGGGTCGTCCGCGAGGCCGGCGAAACCGCCGAGGGCGCCGCGAAGGCATCGCTCGATCTTTCATCGGTGGCGTCCGCCGTCGAGCAACTCACCGCGAGCGTCGGCGAGATTTCGCGGCAGGTCGGCAACGCCGCCACGATCGCGCGTGAGGCGGTGCGAAGCGCCGGGATTGGCCAGGAGACCATGCGTGGCATGGCTCAGGCGACGTCGCGCATCGAGAATGTGGTTCGGCTGATCAGTAGCATCGCCGGCCAGACCAACCTGCTGGCGCTGAACGCGACGATCGAGGCGGCGCGTGCCGGCGAGGCCGGACGGGGCTTCGCTGTCGTCGCCGGTGAGGTAAAGACCCTGGCCGCGCAAACAGCCAAAGCGACGTCCGATATCGGCGGCCAGATCGGCGCTGTCGGCAGGGCGTCCGAAGCCGCGCTCGCGGCGATGGTGGAGGTTGCTTCGGTGATCGGCGAAATGGACGCGGTCACCGGCGCGATCGCCGCGGCCGTCGAACAGCAGACCGTCACCGCCCGACAGCTTGCCTCCAGCGTTCAGATGCTCTCCGTTGCCTCGGAACAGAGTGCGCGTGCGATGCGCGAGGTGGCCGGTGTCGCCGATCATGCCGGCGGCGTGAGCCACGAGGTCCTGGAAGCGGCCGGCCGCATCGGGCATGAGGCGGAAACTCTGCGGTCCGAGGTCACCGATTTTCTCGTGGCCGTGGGCGACGACATCGGGGAGCGCCGCCGTTATGAGCGCATACCGGGTGGTGGTGCCTCCGTCAGCCTGCGTGTCCCCGGAAAGGACGCGATCCGTGCCGCGTTGAAGGATTTGTCTCGCGGCGGTGCATCGGTGGTGTGCGATCTGCGGCTCGCCGCGGGGGACAACGTCGACATCGATCTGCCGAACGCCGGCGGTCCTGTCGCGGCACGTGTGGTGCGCAGCGGCGGCGGGATACTCGCGTTGGTGTTTCATCAGGACGCGACGGACCTTGAACGGATCGATCGTGCGCTGGACGCGCTCACCAATGTCAGCGAAGTCGCGTGATCGCCGGCGTTACGCCGGGGTGGCGGCACTCAGTCAGGCACGGCGGGTTCCGGGCTTCGTCGCGGGCGAAGATCATGCCCTGGTTGTGAGCATAAAGGTGGGAAATCATGGCCCGAGGATGGTTCAGCCATAATGATACAGGCTGCCCGCGGACCGCGATGGCTGACGTCGCATCCGATCGAATGCCGTGCGGTCTGATGTTTCGAAAGCATTACCACTAACACACTCATGAATAAACGCTGGTGGGACTGAATCCTTGTCATGCGGCACGGATAATCAGATCGACTTCGTTGAAGCAGCATTAAACCGCCGGTCAAAGCCGATATTGTCGACACCACGAAACGCGATGCGCCGAATCGCACCGCCGCTTCAATTGATAACCGGCATCTCAGTGCCTTAGGGTCCGTCCGGAATACTCTCATCGAAAAATGAGGATAATTCCCCTTTGGTATGGCCCCGGATCGGATCATGGTCAGAAAGCATCCGCGGGTATCCTTGCTTATCCCTTTCTTATCCGCGGTAAATTTCTTCTGATCCAAACGCCAGAGATTGGTCCGCGGTAACAATTTTACCGCGGATAAGAAAGGGATGAAGACAGATGGGGCAGTGCGGTCGAACCGTTCCGGACTCGGTAG
>JBEKGV010000302.1:0-5883 GCA_050012615.1 Acetobacteraceae bacterium
CGTAACTGGCGATACTAAGTGCTCTGGTGGTTGCGTCCATCGATCGAACGCCATCGAGATAATGGCGGCCCGCGATCTCAAATTCGCGGCGTCTGTCGTCGGCGATCGGTGACAGGAGCAGAAGACGTCGCATGAACTCGTCGTGATCCATTTTCTCGTCGCGCCGCGCGACGCCTTCCCACGGCGAGAGGTTATTCGTATCGCACTCCTCCCGCGCGAGGTGGCTCAGATTGGCGTCGTCTGGAAAGAGCGCACACGCGATCTGCAGGTTCTCACGAAACTGAATCGAGAAAAAGTAGTAGGCCCAGGCTGCATGGATTGACTGTTCTTGAGTCAGGTCGGCCCAGTTGAAACCAGATATTTCCGCGATGACCCGCGGGAATTCGTATGGTTGTAGTGATTGGGTGGTCGTCATCGTTGGGGCCTCATCACGTTGTTCGGCGGTTGGAATGATATGCCTCGGTTCATAAATGGGAGGGTTTAGCATCGGGCGTTCTCCAAAAGCTCCATCACAGTAAAGATATCCGAAGGGGTTGTCTCGCCGTGTGTAACGCAGGCTCGAATGATTTCGCGCCCTTCGAACGTCGCCGCCGACACCCAGGCGCCGCCGGAGGCAAGAACATGTCTCACGATCTCTTTGACAGGCCGGGAGCCAGCTTGCGGTTCGAGGCAGACCACCGCGAGTGCCGGGTCGTTGACAACCGACCAGCCCCGGTCTTCCGCGCAATGCGCGAGAAGCCGCGCGAGGCCGACCGCATGCTCAACATGCGTTGCATAGCCAGCCCACCCGTCCACACCGAGCGATAAGAAGAGACGCAGACCGAGGAAGCGCCGAGACCACTGCGCTGTTGTCACGTACGGATCGATCGTTGGGGTATTGGATGGCATGAAGCTCGCCGCGACGTTGAACGCGGCCGACAGCGCCGGCGGATGTTTCGTCAGGAACATTCCACAGCCCATCGTGACAGCGAACCACTTGTGGGCGTCGATGGTAATTGAATCGGCGCGATCGATCCCCGCCAGAAGACCGCGCGACTGCTCCGATGCGATCGCGGCACCACCCCATGCGGCATCGACGTGATACCACAAACCGTTGCTACGGGCGGTACTGGCGCAGGCTTCGAGTGGATCGATCATTCCGGCATTCGTGGTGCCGGCCGTCGCGACGACCATGAACGGGACGCACCCCGCCGCGCGATCCGCATCGATCGCCGAGGTAAGCGCGTTCAGGCTCATCCGCCCGGATCCGTCCGTCGCCACCTGCCGTGCCGCGGCGCGGCCGATGCCGGCCTCATGGGCTATTTTGATCCAGGCGAGGTGGCTGTCCCGAGATATGTAAAACACCGGCGGCCCGGCGAAGGCCCGGCTGCCGGTGGCGGCAAACCCTGGCTCCGCGTTGGTCAGCGCACAAACGAGCGCGGTAAAATTCGCCTCCGAACCGCCCGATGTGAAATGTCCGCCCGCCTGATCGCCGAGGCCGGCGCGCCGCGCGACCGCCCGAGCCACGTGCGCCTCGATTTCCACGGCTACCGGAGAGGTCGTCGCCGTCGCCAGCTGCGGGTTGAACATCGCCGCGATTCGGTCAGCGCATTGTGCCGGAAACGTTGGGCCAGGGTTGAACAGTCCGAGGTAGCGCGGATGGTTCGTGTGGACGACGCCACTTTCCATTCGCGCGATCGTCCACGAGAGAAGATCTTCAATGGGCACGCACTGCTCGAAGTCAAACGCAAGCAGATCGGATCGAAACGCATCGAGATCGATCGTCGGGGTCACGGAGCCTCGCCTGACGCGCTGTTCCGCCTCCGCGAGGAGGATCGTGAGGTCGTCGTCCCACCTCCGGCGATCATCAGGCGACGGGAAGAGGCCGGCACTGCTCACAAACGCACCGCGCGGGAGCGCGCCTGACATTTGGGCTTCCTCGCCGCCAGACATGACGGCACAGGGCCTATCATCAGTTCCGCGTCGTTGATCCGATCATTCCCAAATGGGCGCATCTGTCGTGCCGTCGCCTCAGGTTTCGGAGCTGATCAGCGACGACGTGACGTCGCGTGGACGGCTTCGCCCGGCGACTTCCAACGCCTGGGTCAGGTCCTCGAGAATATCGTCGACGTGCTCGATGCCGACGCTTACCCGGATGGTTTCAGGTGTCACGCCCGCCCGCCTTTGCTCCTCCGGGGTCATCTGGCGATGGGTCGTCGACGCCGGGTGGCAGGCGAGCGATTTCGCGTCGCCAAGATTTACCAGCCGCTTGATCAGTTTGAGTGCGTTATAGAATTCGACACCTGCCGCGTATCCGCCGCGAACACCGAAGGTGAGCAGCGAGCACGCCTGGCCACCAAGATATTGCTGAACGAGCGGGTAGTAAGGGCTTTCCGGAAAACCGGCGTAGTTGACCCACTCGACATTGGGGTGATCTCGCAGCGCTTCCGCCACGCGTCTGGCGTTTTGAACATGGCGTTCGACCCGAAGCGCGACTGTTTCGACACCTTGAAGCAGCAGAAAGGCGCTGAGCGGCGACAGGGCCGCTCCCGTGGTTCGAAGGCAAAAATTACGGCATCTCTCGATGTAGGCGGTTGGCCCGAAATGACTGGCGAAGGCGAGCCCGTGATAGGAAGCGTCGGGCTCGTTGAGCATCGGGAAGCGCCTGGCGTTCCGGTCCCACGGGAAGCGGCCGCTATCGACAATAGCGCCACCGAGTGTCGTGCCGTGGCCGCCCAGAAATTTCGTGAGAGAGCAGACGACGATATCGGCGCCGAACTCGATTGGACGAAGCAGCACGGGCGAGGGAACCGTGTTGTCGACGATGAGTGGGACGCCGTAGCGGTGCGCTGTCTTCGCCATGTTCTCGAGATCGCAGACATTCCCCGCCGGATTGCCGACGCTCTCGCAATGCACCGCGAGCGTGTCGTCGTCGATCAGCCGCTCGATATCGGCCGGGTGGTCGGATTCCGCGAAGCGCACCTTGACCCCGAGGCGCGGCAGGACATGCATGAACAGCGTGTGGGTCGTGCCGTACAGTTGAGGGACCGAGACGATGTTCCGGCCGACATCCGCCAGGCAGAGGATCGCATTATGCAGCGCCGCCTGACCGGACCCCAGGCACAACGCGCCGACCCCGCCCTCGAGCAAGGCGAGACGGCGTTCCAACACGGCGACGGTTGGATTGGCGATCCGGCTGTAGCGGAACCCCTCGGCCTCGAGATTGAACAGGGCAGCGGCGTGTTCGGCGCTGTCAAATTCGTATGCGACGGTTTGGTAGATGGGCACGGCCACGGCGTGCGTTGTGGGATCGCCGCTGTAACCACCATGTATGGCAATCGTCTCCGTGCGCATCTGGTATGCTACCCTCTTTGAGAGCCACTCTTAAAAAAACCGCTCGTTCGCCAAGCCATCGACCTGGCACCCAACCATCGACCCAGCCCTGGGCCACGCCGGTGGATCTCAAAACTTTCGCTCGTCCCGGGAACCATTTGCTGCTCCCGACATTCCATGGCGAGTGCTCGCCTTCACAGTGGGAACCGTATATTTGACTCCCTCGTATATAATTCCCATCACAGTCGCCCGCGGCGTCGGCTGCCGGCAGGATTTCCCGGGCGTCGGGAGCCAAACGGGGCACCTCCAGCCCACTGATTTATTTACCCTGTTCCGCGGAAAATCGTTCGGTACAGCTTGCGCCGAACCAAGGTTGGACCATGCCATGTGGGGCGATCTTCACGTTATGGTTCAAACGAGGTAACCCAGCCGTATATTTGCCAGAACAAGACTGGCAGAAATAAAAATGGAAGAAAAACTCCTACTCGCAACCCGAGGTTGGTGTCCGATCCATGCCCGGCATGGTAGACGTATTTCGCTAAAGGCGGCGCAACTGGTCAGCCGCTGGCATTTTATCGCGCAGTTCAGCATTTATCCGTGACATTAGGTGCGGGAAGAAAATGATAGGCAGACAACCGCCCGCACGGACGTGCGATGCGACACTATTTCAGCCTTGCTCAGCGAAAGACCCGGCTTTCGCCCGAACACCAAACCGGCTCGTGCGCCGTCGACGCGTGCGCCATGGACAAGCCCCCCAGTCAGTGGCCGTTTCCGCCATCTCCTTCAACGCGAAACGGTCGGCCTCGAAAACCTTGAAGCCAGCCGCGAATTCCGACATGGTAGACAAGCTTACCGTCCGGCCCGTTACCCCCTGGCACGCGAGCGTCCTGGCGAATGCGCGCAGCGATCTGAACCACCGGAGCGGCCTTCCGGCAACCGCGGAGTTGGTAGCGTGAACACGTCGATCCGCTCAACGATCATTACCCAGATCACTCGAATAGCCGAGCGACAGAAGAAAACCGTCGCGCCATTGACCGACGACCTTCCGCTGCTTCAGTCCGGACTTGATTCCCTTTGCTTCGCGGTGCTGGTCGCCTCACTGGACGACCTCCTCGACCTCGATCCATTCGGCGGCGACTCGGAAGCCGGTCTGCCGGTCACGCTTGGCGATTTCATCAAGCTTTACGAGAATGCGGCGGCCTGACCGGCGTTCTCTGTGGGAGCTGACGGCTGCCGGAGGATTGTCGCCGGCAAGGTCCGTGTCGGATGCTGCCGGTCGCGTCTCTCTCATGGACCTCACTGAGGGCGGCACTATCGGTCCCTCATTGGAGGCGCTCCGCGGCAAGTCCGTCCTGATCTCATGCGATCGGCAATTGCCGGCGGTCCTTGCACTCCTGCAACTTGACGGAGTCGTTGGCCGCGTTCTTCTTTGTCCCCCCGACCTGGACCAGGCGCATTTGCCGGCGATCTTCGCCGAGGCTCAGGTCGACGCCGTTGTCTCGGACGGGACGGGTCCGGCCGCGCAACCACTCGCCGGTACGCAGTTCATTCGCCTCTCGACCGAATTGACCCCGACGACACCGACGCGAGACCGCGGCGAGGAAACCGAGTGGCTGCTGTTCACCTCGGGAACGACCGCCCGGCCCAAGATTGTCGTACACACACTTTCCACCCTGACCGGGCCGCTCGACGACGGGCTGGTGGTTTCGAATGACGCGATCTGGAGCACATTCTACGACGTTCGCCGGTACGGCGGCCTGCAGATCCTCATGCGCGGGCTGCTCGGCGGCGGGTCCTTGGTGCTGTCGCAGTCCGCAGAGCCGGTGACGGACTTTCTCTCGCGCGTCGGCCAGGCAGGGGTAACCCATATTTCAGGCACGCCATCGCATTGGCGCCGAGCCCTCATGAGCGGGGCATCAGGGCGTATGAAACCGCGCTACGTCCGCCTGTCGGGCGAGCTGTCCGATCAGGCGATCCTGAACAATCTCGCGCAGGCGTTCCCCGAGGCCAACATCGCGCATGCGTTCGCATCAACCGAAGCCGGCGTCGCATTTGACGTCCGCGACGGCAAGGCCGGCTTCCCCGCCACCATCATCGGCCAGACCGGCACTCCGGTGGAAATGCGCGTGGTGGACGGCAGTCTGCGGATCCGATCCAACCGGACCGCGTCACGTTATCTCGGCGAGGCCGGCACGCTCGCCGACGCGGATGGTTTCGTGGACACCAGCGACATGGTCGAGCAGCGCGACGATCGTTACTATTTCGTCGGCCGTCGGGAGGGTGTGATCAACGTTGGCGGCCAGAAGGTGCACCCCGAGGAGGTCGAAGCGGTGATCAATCAGCACCCCGGTGTGCAAATCGCACGCGTTCGGGGACGGCATAGTCCGATAACCGGTGCGATCGTGGTGGCGGATATCGTGGTTCGGGCAAACGGTGTATTCGACACCATGGCCGAGGAGATCCTGGAATCCTGCCGGCGCGCGCTGCCGCCACACAAGGTCCCCGCGATGCTGCGGGAGGTGGCGTCACTCGACATTTCCCAATCCGGCAAATTGACGCGCGGCCGTGCGT
>JBEKGV010000303.1:0-5866 GCA_050012615.1 Acetobacteraceae bacterium
TCGGCCAGCGCCTCCTCCGCTCGTTCCAGTGCGGCCAGTGCGCCCCGTGCCGGATTGGTCTGGTCCGGTTGGTTCGCGGGCACCAGCCGTTCCAACAAACGGGACGCTGACCGCAGGACCGATGCCGGACCAGCCGAGCCGCGCCGATCACGCGGGGCCAGTTCCGCTATCGCGGCAGCGATGGCCTCGGCCTGACGTTCGTTTTGTTGCAGACGCTGGCGGTCGGCGACCAACTGGTCTTCTTCATCCGGCCGGGGTGCCAACCTGGCCAACTCGTCCACGGCGTGGCGCAACCATTCCTCATCCCGTTGCGCGGATTCGATAGCGACGCGAGCCGCTTCGAGCCTGTGAACCGCTTGCCGCCAGGCCTGCCACGCTTCCGCCACCGCGTGCCGACGTCCGGCCGGAACGCCGAACGCGTCCAAAAAGGTCACGTGGCTGGCGGGATCGGCGAGCCCCATTTGCTCATGCTGGCCCTGCACCTCGACCAACAGCGTGCCAATCCGCCGCAGCAAAGCGACACCGGCGGGTTGGTCATTGACGAAGGCGCGCGAGCGGCCGTCCTTGGTGACGATCCGGCGCAGCACGATTTCGTCTTCTGCTTCCAACCCTTGCTCGGCCAAAAGCGCCAGGACCGGATGGTCGACCGATAATGCGAAACACGCGGCGACACTGGCCTGACCGCAGCCGGCTCGAACCAGCCCCGCCTCGGCACGCGCGCCGAGAGCGAGGCCCAGACTGTCCAGCAAAATTGACTTCCCGGCGCCGGTCTCCCCGGTAAGCACCGTCAATCCCGGACCGAAGGACAAATCCAGCCGGTCGATCAAAACGACATCGCGGATGGACAGCGCCGTCAGCATCGCGCGCCGGCGCTCAGGACATCAGAAGAGGGCATGCCAGGCGCGGCCAACCATTCCTTCCCCGCCCTTGGACGGAGTGGGCAGATTGCTTGGCACATCGCCAATAGCGGCCAATTGGTTATAGGAGTCCTGATACCAGATGCTGCCAGGATCGTTGTAGCCAAGGACAGCGGCGGTTTTCTTGGCCTCGTCGCGGAGTCCAAGGGCCAAATACACTTCGACGATACGGGCTAACGCCTCGGGAACATGGTTGGTCGTCTGGTATTCGTCGACCACGCGCTGGAAGCGGCCGATCGCCGCCTGATACAGGTGCTGCTTCTGGTAATAGCGCCCGATCTCCATCTCCTTCCCAGCCATATGATCGCGGCACAAATCGATCTTCAACCGCGCGTCGTTGGCGAAGGCGGTATTGGGAAACCGGGTGATCACCTCCTGCAGCGCTGCCATGGCCTGCTCGGTGCCCCTCTGATCGCGTTCGATGTCGGCGATTTGCTCGTAATAGCAAAGCGCTCGCAGGTAATAGATATAAGCGATGTCGCGGTGCACCGGGTGCAACTGGATGAAGCGGTCCAGCGTCCCGATCGCGTCCGTGTATTTGTTCTGCAGATACTGCGAATACGCCTGCATGACCTGAGCATTCACCGCCCAGGACGAGAAGGGGTAATTCTGCTCGAGTGAATTGAACTGGTCGTTGGCCGCCGAGTAACGATGGGAATTCAGCGCGTCCAGGCCGTTGTTGTACAGCACCTCGACAGGCTGCGGAGGCCCCGCGTTTTTGTCCTTGTCCGAATCGCCGCATCCGCTGAGCAGCGGGGCCGCGAAGCAGAACAGAAATAACAGGCTACGAAATGGTAAAGGATTCTGGCTCATCATGGCGCTTATATCACGCCATCGCGCGGCGCGAAGAGCCGCGTTCAGGCGGCGGCGGCTTCCGCCCCCGGCGCCCGGGTGATGTCCGCCCAATTCGACTGGCGCGCGAACAAGGCTTTCAGCAGCTTATTGTTCAGGCTGTGACCCGGACGGTGGGCAATGAAGCGGCCGTGCAGCGCCGCTCCGGCCAGAGCCAGGTCGCCCACGCTGTCGAGCAATTTATGCGCCGCGAACTCGTCCTTCATGCGCAACCCGCCAGGATTGAGAACCTTCGGTCCATCCACGACGATCGCGTTGTCCAGGCTGCCACCCTTGGCTAACCCGAGTTCTCGCAACTGATCGATGTCGCCAGCCAGAGCGAACGTTCGGGCGGACGCCACGGCTTCACGGAAATTTTGCGGGGTCAGACGCAGAGTTTGCGTTTGCCACCCAATCGCAGCCTCGGCGTAATCGATCGACACCTCGAGATCGAGGGTGGGAATTGCGTTGCGCGTACCGTTTTCAAAGGGACGCAACTCGGCGAAAGCCAGCCCATCGTTGACCCGCACAGGGCGCAGGATCTCGATCACTTTGCGAGGCGTGTCGAGCGACGCGACCCCGGCGCACTCCAGCAGGAAGGAAAAAGGAGCGGCCGACCCATCCATGATCGGCACTTCGGGCCCGTCGACCTCTATCAGCACATTATCGACGCCCGCTCCGGCCAATGCGGCCATCAGGTGTTCGATCGTGCCCATCCGCGCGGAGCCTTCGCCGATGGTGGTGCAACGCTGGGTATCGACCACGCGGTTATAGGTGGCTGGAATGTCGCGGCCCAGGTCGGTGCGGCGAAAGACGATCCCATGGCCGGCGGGCGCGGGAAGCAACGTCAGGCTGATGCGACGGCCGGAATGAACGCCGATACCGACGCAGGGGATACGCGATTTCAGCGTCCGCTGCGCCCAGAGCGACGACCCAGCTTCATGTGTGACCTGGCCTGGCGGTCCATTCATCTGCTCTGATCCCGTCCTGGTCCCGTTTTGGTCCAAGGGTCTGGCAAACCGTCCCTCGGTCTCAAAATCCTTTCTAAGCTACTCGTAACGGTCAGGCCATTCAAGGATTGTTGCTGAGTATTACTGGCCAACTTATTGATTTTTCGTTTAATGCCGCGGCGCGGTGCGATCAGAGGCCGGTTCGCACGGCATTTGGCTCAACGGTGGTGGCTTCAATCTCCGTCAGAGATCAGACAGAAATCCTAGATTAAGGTGTCAACGCGGATGCACGGTGTCGAAGGCGGCCGTCGCGGCCGAAATCGAAGCCAAAGGGTGATCTCGGCGGCAGGCATCCGTCCATGTCCAAACGGTATCCGCATTTAAGCCTCCGAGAGGATTATCGCCATAATTATCTCCTTTGTAACCAACACCGGACAGAAAGCCTAGTACCCGTAGTTCGAGCCCTAACGCCTGCCGACCCTGGTCATCGAGTTTCCGCAAGCGAGCGTTCTCCGACCAATCAGATTGTAGGCACGCGCAATGCTGCTTACCGGAACGACGGAGAGGACGGCCCAAAGTATGGGAAGCTTCATGTGCCGGACCTTACCGGTAACTCAGGAGGCCGGTATACCGACTGTCCTGACGCCATCGTGCCCCAGTGCAATGTCGGGCGGAGTTGCCAACCCGCTCTGGCGGAGTACGATGCTCTGTGTATCGGCGGGCGCGGTCGCCCGGAGGAAATCATAATGATCACGCAGTTCGATAGTTCCTACGCAGGCCACATAGATCTCGAAAACGTCGGCTATCTCGGAACGCCGGTGAACTCGCGGCGATACAGCAACGATGAACTGATTACCGCTCATCACAAAGCAGAGGCCCAGGCGAAGGCGATGGATCGACTGGGCTATGGCGCTTTCTGGATGGCGGAACATCACTTCCAGCCGGAAGGCACCGAGTGCCTGCCCAACATCATCATGCTGGCAGTGCACCTGACGCACCTGACCAGGCGCCTGAAGTTCCACACGGGATTCAACATCACGCCCATGTGGCACCCGCTGCGCCTCGCGGAGGACTTCGCCGTCGCCGACATCCTGACCAACGGCCGCGTCGTTTTTGGCGTCGGCCGCGGTTATCACACGCGCGAGGTCGAGACCTTCGGGTCGCCATTGATCGATCAGGCAGCGAATCGCGAACTGTTCGAGGAGCAGGTCGACATCATTTTCCAAGCCTTCAATAACGAGTCATTCTCGCACAAGGGCAAATACTACACGCTGCCGCCCGAGGTGCCTTATCGCGGCTACACCTTGAAGGAACTGACCCTGGTGCCGCGGCCAAAGAAGCTGCCGGTGGAATGCTGGCAGCCGATCCAGAGCGGCTCGACGCGTGCGCTGGATTTCATGGCAAAGCACGGCATTCAGGGCGTGATCGGCGGCGGTTCGGCGGAAGGCGGCGCGACCGATCGCATCATGCGCGAATGGCAGGCGGCGCATGAGCGGATTGGCATGAACCTCGAATTGGGTGAGCGGATGGCCGTCGGCTTCCAGTTCCATATCGCGAAAAGCAAGGAAGCCGGAATGAAGGAAGCGGCGAAGTACTACGAAGAGAACATGAAAATGTTCGGTGAATTGCGGCTGGTGAAGGCTCTGACCGACGAGCAGATCGAGGCGATGCGCGATCCGCGTCTGGTTCCGAACGTGAAGCTGCCGCGGATCGAGGACGCTGTGAAGGCGGGAGGCTTCCTGACCGGCACCCCCGACGATATCATCGAGCAGCTTAAGGCACTCGAAAATCGCTATCCGGGTTTGAGCCGCGTTACGGTCGCACAGCCGTTGGGGCTGCCGTTGTCGCTGTGTCTGGAACAATTGGAGTGGTTCGCGAAGGACGTCATGCCCGCGTTCAAGACGGCCTGATCGTCGATTGCCGCTGCATGCGTGAGCCATCTTTTGGTCGCCGTGCCCTGCCGCGATTGGGGCGGTGACGATGCGACTTCTGGTCATTGCAACGATCCGATTGGAGAACGACAAGTGCCCGACTCGACACCCGGCCTTCGGGTGAACACAATTTACGAGGCTCCGCGCCCTGCTTCGCGGGCCGGTGAGTCAGTCATCACCAGCACCTGCGGCCATAATTGCGGCGGCCGCTGCGTCGTCAACGCGCATGTGAGCGACGGCCGGATCACCCGTATCTCCACCGACATGCGGCGCTGGAACCCCGAGCATCCGCCCCTACCCGCGTGCGCCCGCGGTGTCGGCCAAATCGAACGTACCTATCATCCCGACCGGCTGCGGTATCCGATGCGCCGGACCGGACCGCGTGGGTCGGGACAGTTCGAGCGCATCACCTGGGACGAAGCCCTCGACACGGTCGCGCGCGAGATGATCCGGGTAAGGGAGACTTATGGAAACGCGGCGATTCTGGATGGATCACGCTCCGGTTCTCAGTCGGCGCTGCACGGACGCGTGGCCGCGCAACGTTTTCTGAACATGTTTGGCGGCTGCACCGAGCTATGGTCGAACATGTCGTCCGAGGCGGAGATTTTCTCCGTTCGAATCACTTATGGGTCGGAATACAAATCATCCGGCCGCGAGCCCACGGACTACGTCAATTCGCGACTGATTTTAATGTGGGGCTGGAGCCCAGGAGACGGCACGTTCGGGACCGGGACGATGCCGTACTTGAAATGGGCGAAGCAGAACGGCACGAAAATCATTTGCGTCGATCCGCGCCGCACGATGACCAGCAGGCAGGTGGCGGATGAGCACATTTTTATCCGGCCCTCCACCGATGCCGCCGCGCTGATCGCGATGACCCGGGAAATCGTGGCGTTGGGACTGCATGATCAGGCGTTCTGCGATCGTTACGTACTGGGATTCGACGAAGCGCATTTGCCGAAGGGCGCGCCGGCGGGTTCATCATATCGAGAATATTTGTTTGGCGCGGCGGACGGGATCGATAAGACACCGGAATGGGCTGCCTCGATCACCGGCATTCCCGCCGAGGTGATCCGCCGTCTCGCGATCGAGTTCGCGAGTAGTAAGCCGGCCGCGTTGCAGGCCGGCTATGCTCCGGGGCGAACGTTATACGGCGAGCAGTTTCATCGCGCTGCTTACGCGCTGGCCGCGATCACGGGCAATGTTGGTATCTCGGGCGGGAGCTCCGGCACCAGCA
>JBEKGV010000304.1:0-5815 GCA_050012615.1 Acetobacteraceae bacterium
GAACTGAAGTTGCCGGTGGACTTGCCGGTCAGCCTGCCGTCGAAGCTGGTGGAGCAACGTCCCGATGTGCGCGCCGCCGAGGAGACGTTGCATTCCGCTAGCGCGCAGATCGGTGTGGCCGTCACCGCGCGGCTGCCGCAAATCACGCTCACCGCGAACGTCGGCAACAGCGCGGCGGCGTTGTCGAGCATGTTCACACCCGGAACTAATTTCTGGACCCTGGCGGGCGGCGTGACGGCGCCGATCTTCGAGGGAGGCACTCTCCTGCACAAACAGCGTGCGGCCGAGGCCGGGTTCGACCAGGCGGCCGCGCAATACAAAAGCACGGTCATCACGGCGTTCCAGAACGTGGCGGACGCACTGCACGCAGTGCAATCCGACGCTGACGCGCTCGTGGCCGCCGACGCCTCCGAACAAGCCGCTGGCCGGAGCCTCGCCATCGTTCGCAAGCAACTGGAACTGGGCCAGGTCGCATATCTCGCTTTGCTGAACGCCGAGCAAACATATCAGCAGGCGAAGCTTGCGTTGGTGCAGGCGCAGGCAGCGCGGCTGGCCGACACCGCGGGATTGTTCCAGGCCCTGGGCGGTGGGTGGTGGAGCCGCGACGCGCTCGTCGCGGAAAAATAACGCTCCGCGAGCGTAAGGTCATCACAAGGGTCGATCGGAGGTGCCGGGGCAGAGCCTGACTTTGCTACTGCGGTGCCCCGGGTTCTCACGCGTCGTTAATGATTGTTGCCGTCGCTTATATATTGCCTCATGCTGCACCGCACCACCAAAGCGGTTCCTCAATCGGCGATGGCAGCCTCGTCTATCACTCAGTACTCCGCCCAGCCGACCGGCCTGCTTGGCTCGCCGCTCCGCAATCTGGTTCTCGGGGTCGGCTTCACGTTCGCGATCATGGTGCTCTCCACCATCGCTTACTGCCGGCTCGCCGGTTGGAGCCTTAGTGACGCCATATATATGGTTATCGTAACAGTATATACGGTTGGCTACGGCGAGGTCCATCCGGTCGAAACTCCACTGTTGCGCGGCATCACCATCGGCACGATCGTGCTCGGCTGTACCGGCATGATCTTCGTCACCGGTGCGCTGGTGCAGTTCATCACGCTCAGTCAACTCAACCAGGTATTCGGGCTCAAGCGCATGAACACGCAAATCGAAAAGCTCAATAACCACATCATCGTTTGCGGCTTCGGGCGGATCGGCGAGGCACTCGCCGCTGGACTGCGCGCCGGTGGTGCCGCGTTCGTCATCCTTGAGCAAGACGAATCCCATGCTGAGCGTGCCCGAAACCATGGATATCTGTGCATGCGGGCTGACGCGACCGACGAAACCGCGCTGCAATCCGCCGGCGTGATGCGCGCGCGCACCCTCGCCACCGTACTGTCGAACGATGCGGCCAACGTTTTCATCACGCTCAGCGCGCGCAGCCTGAATCCGGAGTTGGAAATCATCGCTCGGGGCGATCTGCCAAGCACCGAGAGCAAATTGATCCACGCCGGTGCGAACAAGGTGGTGCTGCCGACTCATATCGGTGCCGAACGCATCACGGAGTTGATCCTTTATCAGGAGACCGCACGTTTTATCCGCGGCTCGGAGCGTATGCGCGACTTTGAACGCGTGCTGCAATCGCTTGGACTGGAGCTGGAGGTTGTCGCGGCCGCGCCCGGCAGCCCCATCGTCGGCGAGACTGTCGAGGCGGTCGAGCTCCGATCCAATGGCGCTTTCTTCATCGTGCAACTCAATCGCCGGGAGGGCGAGGCGATTACCCATCCGGACGGCAACACCACGATCGAGGCGGGCGATGGCCTCGTGATCGTCGGCCGCGGCGTCAAGGCACGCGCGCTCAGTGGCTTGTTCGCAGCGCGTGCCTATCGTTTCAGTGTGCGGTGATCGTGGGATTGCGCCGGCAACGATTTTTATCCGACCGTCCCGTCCGAAATTTGACAATAGCGCCGAGTGTGCTGGCGGATCAGGCGGTCTGCCGATGACGGGTTGATGCTTGTAAGCCACAGACCCGCATGGCGTTCATTGATTTTTAAAGATAGCGTCAACGGGTGCTCGACTCGCGGAACCATCCACGCATTCCGCTGTTCAACGCCGAGACGGTAAGGGGCAGCATCCCAGTCCATGCGCTATATCGCCCGACTCCTCCGCCGCATTCTGATTTTCTTCGTCCTCCTGGCCCTTGCCGCCGCCGCGGGTGCGGCGATCGTCATCGCCTGGGCGCCCGCCATTTCCCCGGTCGAGCCGCCTGACCGTGCGTCATTCTCCCGGGCCGCCATTCTGCGCGGCGCCACTCTCGCTGCCCTGGGCGACTGTGCCGTTTGCCACACAGCTCCGAACGGCCGCCCCTACGCCGGAGGCCGAGGTGTCTCCACCCCGTTTGGCACCGTGTTCGCCACCAACATCACCCCAGATCCGGCCACTGGGGTTGGGCGCTGGTCGCTGGCGGCGTTCAGCCGGGCGATGCGGGACGGGATCGATCGCGATGGCCGGCATCTCTACCCCGTCCTCCCCTACCCGCACTTCATCCGAGCCACCGATGACGACATCGCTGCGATCTATGCTTTCCTCATGACCCGAACCCCGCTGGAGCGCGTCGCCCAACCGAACGAATTGGTGTTTCCGTTCAACTGGCGCCCGCTGCTCGCCGGCTGGAACCTGCTGTTCTTACGCCCGGGGCAGTGGGAGCCGGACCCGTCAAAGGACGCGGAATGGAACCAGGGTGCTTACCTGGTGGACGCGATCGGCCATTGCGGCGCCTGCCACACGCCGCACAACGCCGCCGGCGCCGAACAGGTCAACCGGGCGCTAACCGGAGGTGAGGCCGACGGTTGGTACGCGCCGGCTCTGCGGAGCGGTACGCAAGCGCCACAGGCCTGGACCGTCGACTCGCTTGCGGCCTACCTGCGCACCGGTTTCGACAAAAGTCATGGAGCGGCGGCGGGACCGATGGCGCCGGTGACGCATCAACTCGCCGCGGTGCCGGAGACGGATGTGCGCGCCGTCGCCGTCTACATTGCCTCGCTGATGCCTCCCGCGCCCGCTCCGGCGGCCGAAAGGCAGCCACAACCGAAACAGGTCGCCGACTCGCCGGCGTTCGATGGCGCCTGTGGAGCCTGTCACGCCGCCGTCGCACCGATGACCCGCAACGGCGCGCCACCGCTCGGGCTAAGCACCGCGGTGAGCGCGCCCACGGCGCGCAACGTCGTGGACCTGATCCTGTACGGGATCCCGTGGCGGGAGGGCCATGCCGGCCCTTACATGCCCGCGTTTTCCGCCACACTGACCGATAATCAGGTGGCTGAACTCGCGACATATGTCCGCGCGCGTTACGGTGACCAGCCCGCCTGGCCGGACGTCGAGGCCACGGTCCGCGAGGCAAGGCGTCAAGGAGGCGGCTCATGATCCGATTGACCGTAAATGGCCGCGACCACGAGGTCGATGCGGAGCCGGACACTCCGCTGCTCTACGTTCTGCGCGACGATCTTGGCCTGAACGGAGCCAAATTCGGCTGCGGCCTCGGGCAGTGCGGCGCTTGCACGGTGATCGTGGACGGTGCGGCGGTGTTCTCCTGCCTGACCCCAATCGCATTGCTCCCCGGCCGACAGGTGACGACGATCGAGGGTTTGGGCTCCGCGACCGAGCCAGGCCTGCTCCAGCGCGCCTTCATCGAGGAACAGGCCGCACAATGCGGCTACTGCATCGCCGGCATGGTGATGCGCGCGCAGGCGTTGTTGGCACGCAAGCCCAACCCGTCGGAACAAGAGATCCGAGACGGTCTGAACCCCAATCTCTGCCGGTGCGGGACACACATGCGCATCCTCGCGGCAGTCCGGCGTGCCGCGGGAGCAACGCCCACGACCAGGGCGGACGCGGGATGACCGGCGCCATGGGGTCTTTCGCGATTTCCCGACGAGGCCTGTTCGCGGCAGGCGGTGGGCTATTGGTTTCGGTTGCTGTCACGCGTGTCTCGGCCTCGGCCGACGATGCGCCATTGCCGGGCAGCCTCAAGGAAACGCCGCTGCTCGACGCCTGGATCCGCGTAGGGCCGGATGGCGCCGTCACCGCGTTCACCGGGAAAGCAGAACTGGGGCAGGGCCTGAAGACAGCTCTGGTCCAGGTGGTCGCCGAGCAGCTGGAGGTCGCGCCCGCTCGGGTCACGCTGGTCACGGCGGATACCGCGCGCACCCCGAACGAGGGTTTTACCGCCGGCAGCCATTCCATGCAGGACAGCGGCACCGCGCTGTTGAACGCAGCGGCTCAGACGCGAGCGTTGCTGATGGACGCCGCGGCGGCTGATCTGGGCGTCGACGCCTCGACGCTGACGGTCGCCGATGGGGTCGTGCATGGGCCGAATGGGTCGGCCCGCGACTACGGGGCACTCGCGGCGAAGCTCTCGATGCATGTGCGGGCGCAGCCGGCGAGTGAGCTGAAGGATCCCGCGACGTACCGCATCATGGGCACGGCGATGCCGCGGCTGGATATTCCCGACAAGCTCACCGGGGGTGCGGCCTTTATCCAGGACATGCGGCTGGCCGGAATGCTGCACGCCCGGGCCGTGCGCCAGCCGAGCGCGGGAGCGGAGCTGCTGACCGTCGACACCGATACCGTCGCGCGTATGCCGGGTGTCGTGAAGGTGGTGCGTGACGGCAGCTACCTCGCCATCGTGGCCGAGCGGGAATGGCAGGCGATCAAGGCCATGCTTGCCCTCGCTGCGTCCGCCGAGTGGCGGGAGACAGCGACATTGCCGGTGCAATCCGAGGCGCCCGAGTTGATCCGTTCACTGCCGGCCCGTGACATCCCGGTTCTCACCTGGGTCAATCCCGCCATGCCGCCGGTCAGGCGGATCAGCGCCCGCTACACGCGGCCCTATCAGATGCATGGCGCGATCGGCCCATCCTGTGCTCTGGCCCAGTACGGCGACGACGGCCTGACGGTCTGGACGCACACCCAGGGTGTGTTCCCATTGCGCGCCGCCTTGTCTCAGCTGCTCGGATTGCCGCCCGAGAAGGTGCGTTGCATCCACGTCGAGGGTTCGGGCTGTTACGGCCACAACGGTGCGGACGATGTGGCCGGCGACGCGGCCTTGATCGCACGCGCGGTGCCCGGCCGCCCTATCCGGGTCCAATGGATGCGCGAGCAGGAGCATACGAACGAACCCTACGGCCCGGCGATGGTCGCCGAAGTGTCCGGAGCGATCGACGCCGAGGGGCGGATCGTCGATTGGGACTATGGCGTTTGGAGCAACACGCACAACCGGCGGCCTAATGTCGGCGGCCTGCTGATCCAGAATGGCGCCCTGCCCAACCCGTTGCCGGTGCCCCCACCGATGCCGATCCCGATGCCGGAGGGCGGCGGAGAGCGTAACAGCAACCCGATCTATGCGTTTCCGAATGCTCGGGTGGTGTCGCATTTCGTGCCGGAGATGCCGGTGCGGGTTTCCGCGATGCGGGCGCTCGGTGCATATCTCAACATATTCGCGATAGAAAGTTTCGTCGATGAACTGGCCGCCGCCGCGGGTGCGGATCCGGTTGAATTCCGTCTGCGGCACCTGACTGACGAGCGTGGGCGCGCCGTCGTGCAGTTGGCGGCCGAACGGGCGGGCTGGAACAAGAAAACGCCGCGCGAGCCAGGGCAGGGGCGCGGTTTCGCGTTCGCTCGCTACAAGAATCTTGGGGCTTACTGCGCCGTGGCATTGACGTTATCGGTAGAGCACGAGACTGGTCAGATCCGGCTTGGACGCGTGGTTGCCGCGGTCGATAGCGGCCAGCCGATCAATCCCGACGGCATCCGCAACCAGATCGAAGGC
>JBEKGV010000305.1:0-6416 GCA_050012615.1 Acetobacteraceae bacterium
CCGGATGCCTCCAGCAACAGGCGCAGGGAATCACGCATCGGTGCGTCGTCATCGATGACATGGACGGTGCCCGCCTGGGTCATCGTCCCTCCCATACGTAGTTTCGCGTACGCGTCATTCCGAATTTCGGCTCAATCCATGCCTCGATATTCCTGTCCTCACGGAAGCAAAAATCGAGGATGGAGATCAGAATGCTCGCGACAACCCAGGCGATCGATCCGCGTTCAGGCATTGCCATGAGTTATCCGGGCCCCGGCCCTTTGCCAAGAGTAGCCCCGGCGGCCGCGAAGGCATCGTTCCTGAATTCTCTGGAACCGCGGGCGACGACCATCCGCGCCGACCGGGACGAAGAAATCGTCGCTCAGGAGGACGACGCCACGCATTGCTACCTCATCGTCAGCGGTTGCGTGCGGACGGTCCGCCTGATGGAAGATGGCCGCCGTCAGGTCGGTGAGTTCCTGTTCGCCGGCGACCTTTTCGGCTGGGAGGCACTGGATAAGCACGATTTCGCGGCCGAGGCCGTCACGGCCGTCACCCTGCGCCGCTACGCCCGTGCCGATCTCGACCGATTGGCCGATCAGGATCGCGATGCAGCGCGCCGGTTACGGGAAATCTCCTCGAGCCGGCTCCGCGCGGGGCGGGACCATATGGTTCTGCTCGGACGTAAAACGGCGTCCGAGAGAATCGCCAGCTTCCTGCTGGAAATGGCCGAGCGAATCCCGAACGGAAAATCGGTGATCGAACTGCCGATGAACCGGAGCGACATGGGCGACTATCTCGGCCTCACCATCGAGACCGTCTGCCGCCGGCTCACCCGGCTTCGTGTGGAAGGAACGATTGAGATCGAAGGTGCGAAAATCGCGATTTGCAACCGCCGCGCTCTCGGAGAGGCCGGGTGCGAACGCGTCGTGCACTGATACATGCCCGGCAAACTTCCGGGGCTCGCCGCGGATCTGGCTGCACGAGGGCCATGACGAAAGGCGTCGCCCACGTCTTGATCCAAGTCAATGACACTTAGGACACGCACGGGTAACAGCATACGTGCCCCGCTGCCCATCTGGCCGGGCAGGCTCTCGTCCGATTGGACGTGGGCCTGGGACGGAGGTGCACCGCCCAATGCCTTGCCTTGTCTGGAAAAAGTCACGACTTGCACCACGCTCGCTGCCCATCCGGGGAATTCCGGATAAAAACCTATGCGAGGAAGGATACCTCGATGTCGAACGATCTCCCCAGCGTTCCTGGCGCATCGCCATTGGAACCGCTCGATGACGCGCGACAGCCAGGCCTCAATCCAGACCCTGGCTCCGGGCTTTTCGGACAGTCACAGGACTGCGGCCCGATTGATTGGGCCGATGCGGTCGATGCCGCCGCCGCGCGATTGATCGAAACGTGGGTCAACCCGGACACCACCGATCACATCGTGGCATCGGGCCTCGCGGATGAATTCGCCGCGACGCTGTGTGCGTACGGTATGGCTCCCGCCGAGGTCGCCCACCACATGCAAGACCACATGGATGAGATGGGGATCGGGCAACGGTGGGAGCCGGAGGACAGTCACATCACGCCGATGGGAGCGCCACATACGCATGTCGCCGCGGAGTGAGTTTGAGGCGGTCGTCCTCGCAAGTGCCGGACGTGGCGAAAACGCGCAACTGATAACGGGTTGTTAACCTTTTGCCGCTACCCTCCGGTGGCTGGCAGTGGTCTTGCCCACGGGCATCAGTTGATGGCACCGGACAGGCGCGCTTCCCCACGGGCGCGCCTGTTTGGCGTGGGGGCGTGAGAGGGCCCGTCCCTTTCTTAACCTCCGCGCAGGCGCAAGCCTCCACGACGGCGCGATGGCGACTGCAGCAAGGCATCGACAGACGCCGACCGGGCCACGATCCCGCCCGTTACGTAGGCCTCATGGTTCGCCTCGATCGTGTCAGGATCGTAAAGGTAATTCACCATTATGCCATACGCCTCCCGCAAACCGCGCGCCGAGATATTGCCGCGCCAGTTGATCCGTTCCAGCCGAGCACCGTTGCCCAGATGAAACCGTGCCACCGGGTCGTCGGGACCACGCCCGGAATCGGTTTCGGTGAGATAACGGGCGCAAAGCCGAGTGAGCGGGACGTCGAACGCGGCCCCCGCTTCCGGTGTGTCCCAGGTCGCGGGATCGTTCAGCGCGGCGACAACCTCGGGGGCGAGCGGCGGTGGCTCGGATCCATTGCCTTCGGTCTCCAGCCAGCGGCGAAAGCCCGGAACCGGCGAAAGTGTCGCGAATTTCACAAGGTGCGGCAGTTCAAGCTTCAATTCCTCGACCACCTGCTTGATCAGGAAATTGCCGAATGATACGCCGCGCAGCCCTTCCTGACAGTTGGAAATCGAATAGAAAATCGCCGTGTCCGCCTCCCGCGCCCGCCTCTCCTGGCCTTCAAGGTCCGTATCGGGCGCGAGCAGCGGCTCCACGGCCGAGGCGAAACCACGAGTAAGAGCAACCTCAACGAAAATCAGAGGCTCGCCTGGCAGCGCGGGATGGAAAAACGCGAAGCACCTTCTGTCTGCCGCCAGGCGTCGGCGCAGATCCGTCCAGCCCTGGATCTCGTGAACCGCCTCATAGACGAGCAGCTTCTCGAGCACCGCGGCCGGCGTGTTCCAATCGATCCGGCGCAGGTCGAGGAAGCCGCGGTTGAACCACGACGCGAACAAATGACGCAGATCGCTGTCAAGCGGCTTCAGCTCCGGCTGGGCGCGCAAGGCGCCGAGGATCTCCTTGCGCAGCGATACCAGAGCCGCCGTCCCACCCTGCGCCTGGTTCATGCGACGCAGCAATTCCTGCCGCGGTGCCTCGGCGGCGTCGGAAAGCGCAGCCGCGCGAGCCGGGGTCGGATCGGCCAGCCAGGCCTCGACCGCGGCGCGCAGTGCCGTCTCATCGGGCATGAAGCCGGCCGCGACATACCGGCAGAACGTTAGCCGGCCCGCTGGCGGCAATGCATTCAGCGCAACGATCAGTTCACGCGCCAGCGCGGCACCCGACGCTTCGCCTCGGCCGCTGAGCAACGACGCCGCGAGACGGCGCGCACGCTCGCCAGGTGGGAGCGAGGCCGCGGGAACGTTGGCATAGTCGCGACCCCGGTCGGCGATCGAACTCCAGAGGCGTTCGAGCCAACTCGTGGGATGGCCAGAGCTGGCCGGACGGGCTTCGGTCTGAACGGGCAATTTCGGCTCATCTCGCATTGGCAGGTCGAGGATAGCCTGATGCGCCGATTTTCGCCACCAATCCGACGCGGGATGGAGCCGTGGCGCAGAGCCGGATTCAGGCCACGGTAATGGTTGTCAGGTCGACGAACCAGCTTTGCACCGGCTGGAAGCCGTGCACATTCTTCGACATTGCACGCGGATTGAGGTCGTGCACCATGAACAGCCAGGCGGCCTCATCGACAACCATCGCATGCGCCTCCGCCAGAAGCTTCGTCTGTTCCGCTTCATCGAAGGTCGCCTGCGCGCTTCTCAACAGCGCGGTGACTTTCTCGTTCGCGAAGTGACCCCAGTTAAAGTTGGTGGGCGAAAAGCTATCGATCGAATAATAGCGGAACATGGTCGAGGGTTCGATGGAACTCAGGCTGATATTGATGCCTTGGTCTCCATGGCTCGGCGCTGATTTCGGGTCGCTGCGAACCGCCACCAGCATGGTGCCCCATTCCACGACGTCGAAGTCGAGATCGATATCGACCGCCTTCATGTTCTGCTGCACGAACTCATTCATCGGGATCGGCAGCATCTGACCCGACCCCGAGGTCGAGATCATGATTTTCGCCTTCATTGGCTTGTCCGGACCGTAGCCGGCTTCTTTAAGCAGGGCTTTCGCTTTTTCGGGATCGTAGGTGTACTTCTCGGAAGGCGTGCCAAAATACTTGTCGCCGGGCTTGTACAACCCGACAGCCGGTTTCGCGATGTCATTGATCAGTTTGCAAAGTCCCTCACGATCAAGCGCATAGTTGATCGCGCGCCTGACCCGCACGTCATGAAACGGCGAGTCATCCAGCGTGTTGAGAACGTAAGGGTAAGTGTGCGGATAAGGCCAAAGCAGAACGTTGTAGCCGGCCGCCTTCAGCGACGGAATGGAATCCGGCGCGGGGACCTCAATCCAGTCAACCTGATTCGACCGCAACGCAGCGACCCGGGTCGTCGCCTCGGCCATCGGGTAGACAAACAGTTTGTCGAGTTTGGGGACACGGTTTTTGTCCCAGTACTCTTCGTTGCGCGCCATCTCGACATATTGGCCGGGAACCACGCGGACGATTTTGAACGGTCCGGTGCCCATCGGATTTTTGGCGAATTCAGCCCAGTTTTTGCCGGTTTTTTCCCATTGGGTGGGGCTGACGATGAAGACGCGGATCAGTACCCAGGGCAGGAAGCTGAACGGATATTTCGTCGTCATCACGATGGTGGAGTCGTCAATCTTCTCGTACGTGTCGACCATCGAGACGGAGGCTTTGACGATCGGCGCCGACTGCGCGTCATATTGTGGCGACTTTTCATCATAGATACGGCGCATGTTCCAGATCACCGCATCGGCATTGAAGTCGGTGCCATCGTGGAATTTCACGCCCTGGCGAACGGTGAAGGTCCATTTCAGCGGGTTGGTTTCGTCCGGATGCCAGGCGGTGAACAAGCCGGGCGTGATATTCGCCGGCTTGTCCGGATTGTTCCGCAAATCCCAGTTCACCAGCGCGTCATAGGGCTGATAACCCAGGAAGCGAACGCCCTCGAACCCGTTGTTGGGAATTCCGTGCGTGGTCGGAATGTCGGCAGCGGTCATCGCGATCCGTAACGTTCCCCCGCTGGCGGCGGTTGCCGGCACGACAGGCGAGGCCGCGGCGACCGCCGCGCTCGTGATAAGACCGCGTCTGGAAATCATGTCGGCGCTTCCTATGCCATGGTGATCTGCGTGAAGTCCTGTGACCAGCTCTGGGCTGGCTTGAAGCCCTGGACTTTCGCCGACAGCGCGCGCGGGTTGAGGTCGTGCACGATGAACAGCCACGGCGCCTCATCGACGACGATGGCATGGGCCTTGGCCAGGAGTTCGGTTTGCTCGGCCGGATTGAACGTCGCCTGCGCGCGGCGCAGCAGAGCGGTCGCTTCCTCGTTCGCCCAGTGACCCCAGTTGTAATTGACGGGGGAGAAGCTGTCGGTGGCGTAGTAGCGGAACATCGAGGAGGGGTCGGTGTAGCTCAGGCTGATGTTGATCCCGTCGTCGCCATGCGCTTGCGGCGCGGTCGGCGGGTTGCGGACGGCCACCAGCATGGTGCCCCATTCGACGACGTCGAAATCGATGTCCATGCCGACAGCCTTGAAGTTCTGCTGCATGAACTCGTTCATCGGGATCGGCACCATTTGGCCGGACCCCGAGGTCGAAATCATGATTTTTGCCTTCACCGGCTTGTCCGGGCCATAGCCGGCTTCCTTCAGCAGGGCCTTCGCTCTTTCCGGATCGTGGGTGTAATTATTTTTTGGCTTGCCGAAGATCGGGTCGCCTTCCGGGTACAATCCCGTGGCCGGGATGGCTGTTCCGTTCAGCATTTTGCACATGCCGTCGCGATCGATCGCGTAATTCAACGCCTGACGGACACGCACATCCTTGAACGGTGAGCTGTCCATGCAATTCAGCGCGTACGGGTAAGTATGCGGATAGGGCCACAGACTGATTTGCAGGCCGGCCTGCTTCAGAGATGGGATCGAGTCCGGCGGCGGCACCTCGATCCAATCCACCTGACCGGAGCGCAGCGCGGCGACCCGCGTGGTCGCTTCCGGCATCGGGTAAACCTGATTTTGAACGGACCGGTACCGGAAGGGTTTTTCGCGAACTCGGACCATTTCTTGCCGGTGGCATTCCATTGAGTGGGGCTGGCGATCAGCAGGCGGGTCAGCAGGTAGGGCAGGAAACTGAACGGATATTTCGTGGTCAGCACGACGGTCTTGTCGTCCACTTTCTCGAACTTATCGATCATCGAGACCGTGGCGCGCACGATGGGCGCGGCGGGTGCGTCGTACTGCTCGGACTTGTCGTCGAAGACGCGGCCAAAATTCCAGATCACCGCGTCGGCGTCGAAAGCAGAGCCATCGTGGAACGTGACGCCCTGGCGGACGGTGCAGATCCAGCGCAGCGGATTGGTCTCATCGGCGTGCCACGCGGTGAACAGCCCGGGCGTGATGTCGGCCAGCTTATCCGTATGGCTGAAATCCCAGTTCACGATTGAATCGTAAGCGGGATAACCGAGGAAGCGAAACCCCTCGCCGCCATTGTTCGGAATGCCATGCGTTGTCGGCAAATCGGCCGCTGTCATGCCGATGCGCAGGACCTGGGGCGAGGCAGCGTGTCCGGGAAGCGCGGAAAGTCCAGAAGCGGCGGTCGCCGCGGTGATGAGACCACG
>JBEKGV010000306.1:0-5808 GCA_050012615.1 Acetobacteraceae bacterium
ATACGATCGAGCACACGGCGCCCTCGGTCACCTCGATCGACACGGTGGGAAGCGCGGCGAATAACGGCGGCACCGAGCAATTCGCGGTCGTCTTCTCGGAAGCCGTCACCGGCGTTTCGACGTCCGCCTTCACGCTGGCCGACACGGGCTCGGTCACCGGCACCATTGCTTCGATCAGCGGCAGCGGCGCTTCGTATACGGTCACGGTCACCGGTGCCGCCGGTAGCGGCACGATGGGCCTCGACCTGAACAGCTCCGGAACCGGCATCACCGACGCGGCGGACAACGCCATCTCCGGCGGGTTCACCTCCGGGGAGACGTTTACGATCACGCCGCCCTCGGGACCACCTTCGATATCCGCGCCGGCAACGGCGACGGTCGGCGTCGGCGACAGCACGTCGATCGGCACGGTCAGCATCGCCGAATCGCCAGCCACGGGCGGCGAGATGTTTACGCTCATCCTGTCGGATACCAGCGGCGCGCTGGCGGCGAACACCGGTGCCACCAACGGCGGCGGCACGATCACGCCGTCGAACGGCGGCAAGACGCTGACCATCAACGGCACGTTGGTCCAGGTGAACGCCGATCTGACGACGCTGACGGACAACGACCCGACCACCCCGTCGGATACCATTTCGCTCACTCTCTCCGACACCAACGGCGGCACCGCGACGCCTGCTTCGATCGCGGTCACGGTCAACGGTGCGCCGGCAATTTCGGCACCCGCATCGGCGAACGTGGCGCAAAATTTGGCGACCAAAATCTCCCCGATCACTGTGTCAGAGACCGGCAACACCACGACCAGCGGCGAAACGTTCACCGTGGTTGTGTCCGACGGCGCAGGGGTGCTGGCGGCCAATACCGGGGCGACCAACGGCGGCGGCACGATCACCCCGTCGAACGCGGGCAAGACGTTAACGATCGCCGGCACGCTGACGCAGGTGAACGCCGATCTGACCACGCTCACCGATGACGACACGTCCGTCGCGGCGGATACGATCACGATCAGCGCCAGCGACAGTTTCGGCAACAGCACGGCCACGCCGAAATCGATCCCGGTGACGGTCACGCCTGCGTCGTCGACCTTCAACGTTCTCGTCTACACTGACACCAATGGCGACGGCTCGCAGGACGACGGGGAAACCGGCCTGGCCGGCGTGACGGTCAATCTGCTGACCGGGTCGGGCGTCGCGACCGGCAAGACGGCCACCACGAACAGCAGCGGCGCTGCCAGTTTCACCGGCCTCGCGCCGGGCAGCTACGAGGTCTCGGTGGTTACCCCGGCGGGGGACGTGGTATCTCAGGCGACCAACGTCCTCACGTCGAACGCCCTTGCCGGGGGCAACACGGCGAACGCGATCGAGGGCGTCTACGTGCCGGCCACGTTCAGCGTTCATGTCTATAACGACGCCAATGGCGACGGCACGCAGGACGACGGAGAATCCAACCTGGCCGGAGTGACGGTCAACCTGCTGACCGGCGCGGGCAAATCGACCGGCAAGACTGCGACCACCAACAGCAGCGGCAATGTCACGTTCACCGGCCTGGCCCCCGGCAGCTACGAGGTCGCGGTGGTCATGCCGGCCGGCGACGTGGCGAGCCAGGCGCTCAACATCAACACGCCGATCACGCTGTCCTCCGGCGGCGCCGCCAGCGCAACGGAAGGCCTGAACCCAGCTCCGGTGGTGACCGTGGCACTGGTCAGCGACACCGGTGATTCCTCAACCGACAAGATCACCAGCGACGACGCGTTGAAGGGAACGGCGGACCCGAATACGGTCGTGACCCTGAAGGAAGGCGGCACCACGCTCGGCACCGCCAAAGCAAATGCGTCGGGCGCTTGGACCTTCACCCCGACGACGTTGCCACAGGGTTCGAACACGATCGTCGTCAGCGATACCGACGCGGACGCCAACACCGGTTCCGCGACGTTTACCTTCACCTACGACTCCGCCGTTCCGACCGTCACCGGACCGACGCCAAACATGGCCAGCCTGGGCTACCTCGAAGGGACGAACGGTTTCGATATCCTTGACCTGTTCGGTGGCGGTCTGGCCTCGTTCTCGGCGGTCGCGTCGTTCACGGCCTCGGGCGGCCTCCCGGGCGACACTTATGACTTCACGTTGGGCGGATCGGGATCCGGACCGTTCTATCTCAGCTCAAGCGGGAACACGACGACGTTGGACACAGGTCTTTTCGGAGCCCTGGGTGCGAAAGGAGGACAGGTCTACGCGTTAACGCTGCAGGCGACCGACAAGACCAGTGGCGTGGTGTCCGCCGCCCAACCATTTGATATCGTCGTCGGCGGCGATAGCAGCGATACGATCAACCTGACATCCGGCGCGAAAAATCTCGGCATCATTCCGTCGACCCCGACTTTCATCTACGGCCTGGGCGGCGACGATATACTGAACGCCACCGGAATGAAGGGGCCTGTCTGGCTGGCCGGAGGCGCGGGCGGCGACACCATGACGGGAGGCAGCGGAATCAATGACTACATATACGGCTCCGCATTGGATTCCCCCAGTTGGGCTCCGGACGTCATCACGAACTTCAACGTGTTGTCCGACCTGATCGACCTGACCGGGATCGGGCAAATGGCACTGTCGTTCCAATCGAGCCAGCTCGTCGGCGACAAAGTGCTGAAAGACTCCATCGCGTGGCAGCAAAGCGGCAAGAACACGTTTGTTTACGTGAACACCTCGGGCAGCACCGAAGTCACCGGGAACACGGATATGATGATCGAACTCAATGGGAATCTGAAACTGACCGCGGCGAACTTCGTGCATCACTGACGCAGCGTCGTGTGACGGATGACGCGCCCGACCAGCCGAAAAGACTGCGCCCCTATCCGTCCTACCCACTCAGGGCGGGCTGATCAAAGGGCCTGCGATATGCCGTTCCTTCCATAGCCGGTATGATCATCGCGGAGCCCCGATGACCGGATGCTCCACTGAAACGAGCCGATTTAGCGACCCAGCCGCGCTGTTCCAGGCCCAGGAGTTGCAGATGGCGTCGCGCCAGGCCACAGATAGGCCTGAAATCAACTCGGGTATCGTTTCTGTCATGGACTCCTGGAAAACTCTCGCCCTGGCCGTCGCGACCCTGTTTCCGATCGCCGCAGTCGGAGCCGAACCGCAGCCGGATCCGGCTTCGATCATCACGCTACAGGATGAAAACGCTGCGATCAGTGCCGCGCCCGGGCTACAGGATCGTTTCTACACCAACGGATTGCGTTTGGGCTGGACGTCGCCCACCGGCATGGTGCCGGACATTCTCGCGAATCTCGGCCACGATCTGTTGGGCGACGGGTTGCAACGCATCAGCGTCGATTTGTCGCAGCAGATCTATACGCCCGCCAACACCAGTTTGGTACCGGCGAACCCGCATGATCGCCCTTACGCGGGTTACCTCGCCGTCGATGTTTCCTTGCTCAGCGATACAGCGATCAGCCGCAGCATGGTGATGCTGAGCCTTGGCGTGGTCGGTCCGGCCTCGGGCGGCGAGCAGATCCAGAACGGTTTTCACGACCTGATCGGCCAGAGTCACGACCTCGGATGGAGTTCGCAAATTTCCAACGTCCCTGCCGTCGAGTTGCTGGCCGAGCGAACGTGGCGGCTGCCGATCGGCTCCGTGGCCGGTCTCGAGACTGACGCGCTGCCGGCACTGACGGCAGGCGTGGGCGATTTGCGCGACTATCTGCAGGTCGGCGGAACGCTGCGGATCGGCCAAGGTCTCGATTCGGATTTCGGCGTGCCGCGGGTCCGCCCGGGCCTTAGCGGCGGCGACGCCTATACCCCAACTCGTCCGGTCGCCTGGTACCTGTTCACCGGGATCGATGGCCAGGCCGTCGGATACGATCTGCTGCTGCAGTCGTCTCCGTTCCGGGGCGGACCGCACGTCGATCCGGTTTGGGACGTCGCGGAGTTCCAGGCCGGCGCGGCGGTGATGGCGTTTGGCGCGCGCCTCACCCTGGCCTACCTGGTTCAGACCCAGGAATTCCAGGGCCAGAGAGGCGGGCTGCACCAGATGGGCTCCGCCTCGATATCATTCCGGTTCTGACCCTCGGACCTGGTCCGAGGGGTTCGGCGACGCTCGTCGACCCCCGAACAGGGGGTCGAATGAACGGTCCTAAAGTTAGTCGGCGCTCGCTTCCGCCGCGGACGAGGCCGACGACGATGAGGATAACGACGAGGACATATGTGGAGACGGTGCTGCCTCGCCGCCGATCATGCTGATCTTGCCGCTGAGTTGACCGCCGTCCTCAACCTGCAAACGCCGGCAGCGCGCTTCACCGATGACCTGCCCGGTCCCGCGCAGCACGAGGCTGCCCTTAACGGTCAGAATGCCATCCATCAGGCCGGAAATTTCCGCGTCCTCGACCTCAACCTGGCCCTTCAGCACCCCTCCCTGGGCGATCTGCAGCTCAGCCGCGTTGAGCGAAGAGGCCTCGACCGTCCCCTCGACGACGAGGCGCTCGGCGTCGGAAATGGTGCCTTGCACGCTGATGCCGCGCCCAACCACCAGCGTCCGGCGCTCGCCCTGAAGCGGGGGCATCCGGACCGGCGCCAACGGGCTGCGCGACAGGCCTTGGGTCATGCCCTGGGGCATCGCGGGAGAGGTGGGGGTCGGCTGCAGGGGTGGACGAGACATGAAGATCGGTTCCTTGGGCTGCGGCGGCGTCGGGGCCACCGGCGAGGGTTTTGGAAGTGTGGCTTCCGGCTTCTCGGGGATGACTAACGTTGGATCAGGCTCGCGGGAGGTCGCCGGTGTGGTCACGGGCATCTCGAAAATGCTACGCTTTTCCGGTCGAAGCTCGAACGGAAGCTCGAGTCCCGACGCGACGACATGGCCTCGCGGCGGTGGCTCGGGCGGAGCGGGCGACTCTTCAGGTTTGCGGCGTTTGAACACGGGTACCCCATCTGCCTGACGACTGACTATGCCATGGGCGCAGGTAACACGCGGTTGCGTTTCTCCACAACGATTCCCTTTTTAGTCGAACAAAGAACTGACGGAGGTCTCGTCGCTGATGCGCCGAATCGCCTCGGCCAGCAGTGGGGCGATGGTCAGTTGCCGGATGTTGCTTGCGTCCCCAATTTCCTTGGTTGCCTGGATCGAATCGGTGATCGTCATCATCTCCAAGGGCGCCCCCGCCACCCGGGCGACCGCGCCTCCCGACAGCACGCCGTGGGTGACATACGCCCCGGCGGAGCGTGCCCCCTGCTCCATCAGGGCATAGGCGGCGTTGCAGTGGGTGCCGCCCGAATCGACTATATCGTCGATCATGATGCAGTCTCGGCCCTCGACATCGCCGATCACGTTCATGACTTCGGAATGGCCGGCGCGCTCGCGGCGCTTGTCGATGATGGCGAGGTCGCAATTCAGCCTGCTGGCGATGGCGCGGGCGCGCACCACGCCGCCGACATCCGGCGAGACGATCATCAGGTCGCGGCCGGCGTATTGCTCCTGAATGTCGCGGGAGAACAGCGGCGCCGCGAACAGATTGTCCACCGGAATATCGAAAAAGCCCTGAATTTGGCCAGCGTGCAGATCCATGGTCAGCACGCGGTTGGCGCCCGCCTCGGTGATCAGGTTGGCCACCAGCTTGGCGCTGATCGGGGTGCGGGAGCCTGATTTGCGATCCTGGCGGGCGTAGCCGAAATACGGGATGACCGCGGTGATCCGCCGCGCCGAGGCGCGCCGCAGCGCGTCCAGCGTGATCAGCAACTCCATCAGGTTGTCGTTCGCGGGGAAAGACGTGGACTGCATGACGAACACGTCCTCGCCGCGCACGTTTTCCAGGATCTC